>JAGRLC010000029.1:0-132 GCA_020441995.1 Rhodobiaceae bacterium | reverse complement strand
TCCACACCGCCAGCGGGATGTTGAAGAGGCAGTGGGCAAGCGCAACGGCGAGATGCGTGTCGAAGAGACCGATCGCCGAATAGAGCTGCAGGAAGGGCAGCGCGAAGACCGCCGGCGGCGCCATGCGGTTGG
>JAGRLC010000140.1 GCA_020441995.1 Rhodobiaceae bacterium | reverse complement strand
TGCTGGTCGACAGCTGGTACGACGCTTATCTCGGCGTCGTCGTGCTGGTGCGCGTTGTCGACGGCGTGCTGAAGAAGGGCATGAAGGTGCGGATGATGCGCACCGGCGCCGTTCACGATGTCGACAAGGTCGGCATCTTCACGCCCAAGCTCGTCGACTGGGGCGAACTCGGCCCCGGCGAACTGGGCTTTCTCACCGGCTCGATCAAGGAAGTGGCCGACACCAATGTCGGCGACACGCTGACCGAGGACAAGCGCCGCGCGGCGGAGCCGCTGCCGGGCTTCCGGCCCTCGCAGCCGGTCGTCTTCTGCGGCATCTTCCCGGTCGATGCGGCCGACTTCGAGGATTTGCGCGCCGCCATGGGCAAGCTGCGTCTCAACGACGCCAGCTTCTCCTTCGAGATGGAGACCTCCGCCGCGCTCGGCTTCGGTTTTCGCTGCGGCTTCCTCGGCCTCCTGCACCTTGAGATCATCCAGGAGCGGCTGGAGCGCGAGTTCGATCTCAACCTGATCGCAACCGCGCCGTCGGTCGTTTACCGGCTGACGATGACCAACGGCGACGAAATCGAATTGCATAACCCCGCCGACATGCCGGACGTGGTCAAGATCGAGCAGATCGAGGAGCCGTGGATCAGGGCGACGATCATGACGCCGGACGAGCATCTCGGCGCGATCCTGAAACTGTGCGAGGAGCGTCGCGGCGAGCAGATCGAGCTGACCTATGCAGGCTCCCGCGCCATGCTGACCTATGACCTGCCGCTCAACGAGGTGGTTTTCGACTTCTACGACAGGTTGAAATCGGTCTCGCGCGGCTATGCTTCGTTTGACTACCAGATCACCGGCTACCGCGCCGGCGATCTCGTCAAGATGCAGATCCTCGTCAATGCCGAGCCGGTCGATGCGCTGTCAGTGATGGTGCACCGGGCGCAGGCCGAGCGGCGCGGACGCGCCATGTGCGAGAAACTGAAGGACCTCATTCCCCGGCATCTGTTCAAGATCCCGATCCAGGCGGCGATTGGCGGCAAGGTGATTGCGCGTGAAACCATCGCGGCCCTGCGCAAGGACGTCACCGCCAAGTGCTACGGTGGTGACGCGACGCGTAAGCGCAAACTTCTGGACAAGCAGAAGGAAGGCAAGAAGCGGATGCGCCAGTTCGGCAAGGTCGAAATCCCGCAGGAAGCCTTCATCAACGCGCTGAAGATGGATGGGTAAATCCCAAGTTGAGGATTACTCCGCAGCCCGTGCCTTTGCGTCCGGCAGCGTGCCCTTGATTACGTAGGTGAGGATGTCGGCGACCTGCGAGGGTTCGCTGCAAACGGCGAGTGCCGCACCGTCGACTTCCTTCAGGGCGTGCTGGTTTTCGGCGCCATGGACGACGATCAGCGCTTTGCCGAGCGCGGCGGCAAAGCCGGCATCGAAGGCGGCATTCCACTGCTTGTACTTCTCGCCGAAGCGCACGACGACGATATCGGCTTCCTCGATCAGGCGGCGAGTGCGGATGGCATTGAGCTTCGCGCCCTTGTGGTCGTGCCAGAACTTGTCCGGCTCGGCTCCCATGATCGCCACGCCGCAATCGTCGCTTGAATCGTGATCGGTGACAGGTGCGGAGAAGTCCACCGGCAGCCCGGACGCGCCGGCCATGATTTCCTCGCGCCAGTCGGTGTGGATTTCACCGGAAAGATAGACGTTCCAGGTTTTCATGCTCGGGTCCTCCGTCTGTGCGTTTCGAATGCGTGAAGGAGGTTAAATAGCAACGCGCCGCGAAGGAAAACCCCCGCGGCGCGGCAAGAGTGTTTTGGGTTGGCGGTCACCGCTGCAGCAGCCGGTACACCTGATAAGCGCCGTAGTTCGACGTCACCGTCGCAATGGGGCTGTCGCCAAGCCGGGGCAACTGCTTGAGAATATCCGCCTTCTGGTCCGCCGGAACGAGAACCCATGCCGGTCCGTTGAGATCCGCGATCTTCTCGTCCGCAACGGCTTTCACGCGCGGCCCCACATAAACAAGCATGTTGGCGTGGACGCGCGACGCCGGCACATAGACGGGTGCTGCATCTTCGGAAATAACCTGCGTGATTTCCTGCCCGGCCAGGCGGCTTGCATATGCCTTGTCGCCACGTATGTAAGGCACGGCCCAGGCCACCGTGATCTGGTAGAGGGCAAGTGCTGCGATCATGAAAATCAAGGCCCTGTCCGCCCACCGGTTCCGCCCCCAGGAAGCGGCGGCGGCAATGCCCGACAGCACGGCAATCGCCGGCACCGCGGGCATGGCATAGCGGCCCTGTGTATGCGGCCATACCATCAGCACGAAGGAAAACAGCGCGGCATAGACAACGAGCGCGCCAACAAGCGGCGTTTCCAGTTCCAATGATTTACGCCGTTCTGGAATGAGCAGCCCGACCAGAACGACCAGAAGCCAGGGCATGTGCTCAACGATGATCTCGCCTGCGCCGTGCAATTGCTCCTTGATCGCTTCGCCCGTTGGAAGCAGGTCGGTGCCCATCCGCATTTCGCCCTGCCAGCGCGAAAGGCTTCCGGGCTCATAGACCTGCCATGTCCAAAGCAGCAGTGGCGTTGCCGCGACCGCAACCGCAAGCACCAATCCGCCGATCTGTTTCCATTCGCGCCGCCAGAGATGAAGGAACAGAACGGTCGAACAGAAATACGCCGCACCGACCGGGCCCTTGGCGAGCATTGCGATGGCAAGCAGCAATCCGCATGCAAGCCAGGCCAGAATGCCCGGCCCGCCGGCCCGAAGGCTTCGCCACCAGACAAAGAAAGCGGCGAACTGCGCGGCGACGATTGTCGTATCGGTCTCGCCGGTAACGCCTTTCTGGATGATGTGCACCGACAGCAGAACACCTGCCGCTGCAATCAAACCCGCCATGCGGCCGGAATGGGCGCGGGCAAGCGCCAAGGCGAGCAGGGTGGTGACAAGCGTCATGAGCGCGGGGGGAAGGCGCACAGACCATTCGTCCAGTGTGCCGCCTCTGACAGCAGCGGTTGCCGCCATCAGCCATGGCAGCATCGGCGGCTTGTTGATGTAGCGCTGGCCGAAAACCTCGGTTTTCATCAGCTCGCCGGTTTCAAGCATGGCCAAGGCTTGCGCGCCGCGCCGGCCCTCCTCGAAATAGAAGGAACGCGCGCCGATTGCTGGCAGGTAGAGGACCGCCCACGCCAAAACCACCAGCGCAACAGCGACCCATGGTCCGCGTGCGGGTAAGGGCATCGGTGAGTTGGTGCCGCTTGCGGGCATGATGGGTCCTGTCGCTCCAGCCGGGGAAACACTATAGCTGGCGCGGCTGCTCACAAAACAAGCTCCGCCGTGCTGGCCAGCGGAGCTTGTGAAGCTTGCGGATAACGGTTTGTAGCGCGGGGTGGTCCTAGCGGGTCAGGACGATCCGCGAGGAGCCTGCGCCGTGCGCTTTCACGAGGTTGAAAAGCGTGCGCGCGTTCGAGGGATGCAGCCTTACGCAGCCATGGCTTGCCGGACGGCCGAGCTGGCTGACGTAGCTGGTCCCGTGCACGGCAAAACCGCCCCTGAAGAACATCGAGTTCGGCATGGCGGCGCCGTGATACTTCTTGGAATAGTATTTCCGGTGCATCCGCTTGATGGAGTACGATCCCGTCGGCGTGCCGTAGCCGCGCCGCCCGGTCGAAACCTTCCAAGTGTATTTGTGATGCCCGTTGACATAAACGCGCATGCGCTGCTGCGAAATGTCGATCTTGGCGATGACGCCGGCCTGTGCCGGAGCGCTCTGAACAGTCAGGAAACCGGCTAAAAGGCCGGCCAGAAGGATACCCAGGATACGCATGGTGTTGCCTCACACTCCCTGATGGCCCGGCCCCTTGCCGGACTTTACGCGGGCAAAGCCCATATCAGGCCATATTTCTGGCCTGAATTTATCTTCCGCCGGGTTAACCGGCGTGTAAAGCCCGATATGGCCGTGTGATGAACGGATTTCACGCCGGTTCACGGCTCATGGTAAAGAATATCTGCGATTCGTCAGGGCCGGAATCCATGAGGAGCAAGGCAGAATGCGGCGCCTTTGCCTGAAACATCTTCGCGTCACTTTGGGATTTTTCCTTTCCCTTGCCGCGTTTTCACCGATTGCCGGCCACGTGCTGCCGGCGCACGCGGAGCCACCCGCCAAGAAGCTTTTCGGCAGGGTTGCGCGGCCAGCCGACGTGCCCCCCAACCCTTACGGTTCCTATGCGCGCGGCTGTGTCGCCGGCGCGCAGGCGCTTCCCGTCACGGGCCCGAGCTGGCAGGTCATGCGCCTGTCGCGCAACCGCAACTGGGGTCATCCGGTGCTGATCGACTATCTGGAACGGCTCGCCAGCGATGCCGCTGCCAGCGGCGACTGGCCGGGTCTTCTGGTTGGCGATCTCGCGCAGCCGCGCGGCGGGCCGATGCTGTCCGGCCACAACAGCCACCAGATCGGACTTGATGCCGATGTCTGGCTGACACCAATGCCGAACCGGGTTCTCACCGAGAAAGAGCGCGAGGATATCAGCGCCATCTCGATGCTCAGGAAGGGCAAGATGGAAGTCGATCCGGCGATCTTCACGCTTGCGCATGCCAAGCTGCTGGCGCGCGCGGCGAGCTATCCTGAAGTCGCGCGCATCTTCATCAACCCGGGCATCAAGCGCGCCCTGTGCGACATCCAGTGGACCGATCGGACGTGGCTCCGCAAGATCAGGCCTTGGGGTGGGCACCACTACCATTTCCATGTGCGGCTGAGCTGTCCGCCGGGCGCAACCGGATGCAAGAACCAGAGCCCGCCGCCGCCCGGTGATGGCTGCGGCAAGGAACTCGATCTGTGGTTTCAGCCACCGCCGCCGAATGCGCCGAAACCCAAGCCGAAGCCGGAACTGACCTTGTCCAGCCTGCCAAGCGAGTGCCGCGCCGTTCTGGAAGCCGGGGGTGCGGTCAACGTCAACGCTGCCGTTCAGGGACGCAGGGGCGATGCCGCCGGCATCAGCATCGGCAACGTGCCGTCGCCGCGCCGCCGCCCGGTGCGCTAGCCAGGCCCGGACCGGCGCGAATCAGCGTTAACGCCGCATTAGCCCGCGTGGTGGACACTGTATTAACGCACCGTGCGTTTTTGCGGTGGGTTTTGTTGCGTTGAGTTTTTGGAGTATCGCCATGTTGCGTATCGGCGACGGGTCCGCTTCGGACCTTGATCTTTCGCGCGCGTTTTCCGACTACGGCCACGATGCGTTGGACGAACGGAACGCCACGTCATCGCTTGTCACGACGGCGGCGCTGACGGTTTTCACCGCTGTCATGATCGTTTCAGCCCCCAGTCTTGGCCCGTTCGTCGAGCGCCATGTGTTTGCCGGCCTGTCCGATGTCGATTCCGGCAGCGATCTTGGAACAGCCGTTGCGGCCGAGAGGCGGCAGCATATCCAGCTCGCCCTCAGCGACAGCCGGCCGGACCGCGCCATAAGCACGGCATTCGATTCAGACGGAAGCCCGGTTGCGACCGGATCGGTCTCGCGCGACACGCCGGCCGCGCGTCAGGCGGCGGAAGTCATCGCCAAAACGGCGGATGCGCCTGCGCGCATGAGCACCGTGGAAGGCTTGCGCGGCAGCCTTGGACCGACCGACGCGGACTGATTCATCCGGCGATCAGGCTGAAGCGATGCCGGTTCCGATCGGGCAGCTGACGCCTGTCCCGCCAAGACCGCAATATCCGGACGGGTTCTTGGCCAGATACTGCTGATGGTAGGCCTCGGCGAAGTAGAACGCCGGGGCGTCAAGGATTTCGGTCGTGATGGTGCCGCGCGCGGCCTTTGCAAGCTGCTTCTGATACAGCACGCGCGAGGTCTCGGCTGCCTCACGGTCCTGCGCGCCGGCAAGATAGACGCCTGAACGGTATTGGGTGCCGACGTCATTGCCCTGCCGCATGCCCTGCGTCGGGTCGTGGCCTTCCCAGAAAACCTTCAGAAGCGCTTGCAGCGGGATTTCCTCCGGCTTGTAGACGACGAGCACAACTTCATTGTGCCCGGTCTGGCCGGAGCAGACTTCTTCATAGGTCGGGTTTGGCGTAAAGCCGCCTGCATATCCCACGGCGGTCGTGAAAACGCCGTCGAGTTTCCAGAACATACGCTCCGCGCCCCAGAAGCAGCCCATGCCGAAAAGCGCCTGTTTGGCGTCATCGGGATAAGGGCCTTTCAAGGGCGTTTTAAGAACGAAATGCTCCTTGGCCGTCGGGATCGCTTCGTCGCGCCCGGGCAGGGATTCCGACATTTTGGGCATTGTGACTGATTTGCGCAGAAAGAACATGTGACCAATCCTCTCCGCGTCTAATATGGGGTGGCGGTTATCTCAGGTCGAGACCCGCGTTCACGCGTCTGGGCCGCCGGCCGAAAAACGCAAAGATCAGCGCGATGACCATCAGAACAACCGCAGCCGGCGCCTTCAGGATCGAAAGCAGCACAGGATCCCACAGGAACGAGCCGATATAGCGCTCGATCACGGCCTGGGTGAGATTCAGCGTTGGCGCGCTGATCGAGAACCACAGTTCTCCCAGCGATGTCACCACGAGACTTGATGCGGCGATCGAACGCGCACCGTCGTGAACCAGCGCAATCAGCGCCGCCGCGAAAATCCAGAACCCGAAAAACCGGGCAATCAGCCTAAACATGATCCGCCGTCGATATTGTCCGATTGAAGTGGCGAAGGGCCTCGGTCGCCACTGCCGCGTCCGGAATTGGGCGCGGCCACAAGCTAGTGAGCGCAGCGGCGATCAGCAAGTGCGTGGTTAAAGAAAGTTTGCTGTCATCATGGTGTTGCATGCGCCCGTGCTCTCGCCTAAACACTTGGCCGCCGACGCAGTTGGCTGGAAGTATGCTTCCAGCGGGCTGGCGAGGAGTTGATGCCGAGTGGTCGAAGGCGCACCGTTTATCGCCTTGTCGATAAACGTCACTTAAGAAGACGTGCGCTTGTCTTCGCCCACTCGGGATTTCGTCTCCTGAGTGAGTTGGTATGGAGAGGTGGCCGAGTGGTCGAAGGCGCACGCCTGGAACGCGTGTATACGGG
>JAGRLC010000139.1 GCA_020441995.1 Rhodobiaceae bacterium | reverse complement strand
ACAACGGCTTCCTGCAGGTCGAGGGACAGAAGATGTCCAAATCGCTGGGCAACTTCATCACCATCAACGAACTGCTGCGCACGGATAAATTCGGTGGCCGCAAATGGCCGGGCGAGGTGCTGCGCCTTGCTATGCTGATGACCCATTACCGCCAGCCGATAGACTTCTCGGTCAAGCGGTTGGAGGAGGCGGAAGCCAAGGCCGCGCGCTGGCGCAATCTGTTTTCGGAAGCAGGCGAGGGCGGCGATGCCTCGGAAATCGGGGGCGTTGTCGAAGCGCTGGCAGACGACCTCAATACCTGGGATGCGATCGGCGCGCTCGACAAGCTCGCCTCCGCACGCAATGGCGCGGCTCTGAAGGCGGGGGCAACGCTTCTCGGGTTGGAAGGTGTGCTGGCCGCTCAGGATGCCGGCGATGTTGGCATCGATGTCGACGCGTTCATCAAAGCCCGCCTTGCCGCCCGCGCGGAAAAGAACTGGGCCGAGGCCGACCGCATCCGCGACGAGCTGGCCGCAAAGGGCATCCAGCTCAAGGACGGCAAGGACCCCGAGACCGGCGAGCCGGTGACCACATGGGAGCTGGTGCGGTGAACGCTGCCGTCACCATACGCCGCTACGCGCCGGCTGACCTCGACGCGGTGCTGGGCGTCTTCCGTGCCAGCATCGAGGGGCTTGCGGCGGAGCATTACAATTCCGAGCAGCGCGCCGCATGGATGGCCGCCGCCGATGACGCTTGTGCCTTCGGGAAGATGCTGGAAAAGCAGTCGGTGCTGCTTGCCGTCATGGATGGCGAGGCTGTCGGCGTTGCATCGCGCGCGGGCGGCCTTCTCGACGTGCTCTATGTCGCGCCGCAGGCGGCGCGCGCCGGCGTTGCCTCGAAGCTCTGCGACGCGCTCGAAAGTGAAGCGGTGGAAGCGGGTTTCAATGAGATGCGCACCGAGGCAAGCGACGCGGCACGCGCTTTCTTTGCCCGGCGCGGATATGCGGCTGCAAAGCGCAACGTCCATGTCCGCAAGGGCGTGCAATTGGAAAATACGACGATGATCAAGCGGCTCGATGTGGAGGTGCCCGCATGAGCGACGACAAGAAGCCTCGCGACAGCAAACCCGAGGACTGGCAGAAGACGCTGCCGTTTCCGCGCCGCTGGATCGTCTATGCGGCGATCAAGCTGGTTGTGCTGGCGCTCGTGGTGTGGATGGCGCTGAAGTGGCAGGGGCTGGTGTGATGAGTACGCAGGCTTACACCGGCGGATGCCAGTGCGGCGCGGTGCGATATCGCATCGACGGCCCGCTGACCAATGCCCATGTCTGCCATTGCCGCATGTGCCAGAAGGCGGCGGGCAATTATTTCATGCCGCTCGCCAACGCGCAGAAGGCGGACTTCCGCCTGACGCGCGGCACACTTGCCGTCTTCTCTTCGTCGCAGTCAGTGGAACGCGGCTTCTGCGCGAAATGCGGCACGCCGCTGACCTTCGATACGGTCACGGCGGCGCATCTCAACGTCGTGCTCGGCTCGCTCGACGATCCCGCCGCCGTTCAGCCCGAAGTCCAGTACGGCACGGAATCGAAGATGCCGTGGTTTGCCGGGCTGGACACGCTGCCCGGCGAAGCAACCGAGGAGAGCGAGGACCAGGACGGCGTGCCCCTGAGCGTCATTCGCGAGACCAACCACCAGCATCCGGATCATGACACGGAAGTCTGGCCGCCGGAGGGGAAGCGATGAGCACGTTGCGCGGATTTTATCCCGAAATCGAAGCCTTCGATTCCGGCCATCTCGATGTCGGAGACGGCCACAAGATCTATTGGGAGCGCGCCGGCACGAAGGACGCCAAGCCCGCGGTTTTCCTGCATGGCGGGCCGGGCGGCGGCTTTTCGCCCGTCCACCGGCGGCTGTTCGATCCCGAACTCTACGACGTGATCCTGTTCGATCAGCGCGGTTGCGGAAAGTCGACGCCGCACGCCTCGCTTCAGGCCAATACGACCTGGCATCTGGTTGCCGATATCGAGCGGTTGCGCGAGATGATCGGCGCGCAGAAATGGCTCGTCTTCGGCGGTTCGTGGGGCTCCACTCTGGCTTTGGCCTATGCCGAGAGTCATCCCGAGCGCGTCAGCGAGCTTGTGCTGCGCGGTGTCTATACGCTGACGCGGCCCGAGCTGGAGTGGTACTACCAGTTCGGTGTGTCGCAGATGTTTCCGGAGAAATGGGAGCGCTTCGTCGCGCCGATCCCGGAAAACGAGCGCCACGACATGATGGCCGCCTACCGCAAGCGGCTGACCGGCGACGATCGTATCGAGCAGATCAGATGCGCCAAGGCCTGGAGCCTGTGGGAGGGTGAAACGATCACCCTGCTGCCGGAGCCGTCCACCAGCGACCGTTTCGGCGAGGACGATTTTGCGCTCGCCTTCGCCCGCATCGAGAACCATTACTTCGTCCATGACGGCTGGCTGGAGGACGACCAGCTCGTTCGAAATGCGCACCGGCTGCACGCCATCCCCGGCACCATCGTTCACGGGCGCTACGACATGCCGTGCCCCGTGCACTACGCATGGCGACTGCACAAGGCCTGGCCGCAGGCCGATTTCCGCCTTGTCGAAGGCGCGGGCCATGCCTTTTCCGAGCCGGGCATTCTCGATCAGCTGATCCGCGCCACCGACCGATATGCGGGCAAGGGGGCGGCATGAGCAAGGCTATAACAGGCGGCTGCCAGTGCGGCGCGGTGCGCTACCGTGTGGACGTGGAACTGAGCAATCCTCATCTTTGCCACTGCCGGATGTGTCAGAAGGCTGCGGGAAATTATTTTATGTCCCTTGCATCAGCCCCGCGTGAAAAGATCGTCATAACACGCGGAAATCCAGCCTGGTTTCACTCCTCCGACATCGTCAGGCGCGGCTTTTGTCCCGGTTGCGGGACACCGCTGTTCTTCGATCCTGTCAACACCGATGAGATGCTTGTCACCCTGGGCAGTCTGGACGATCCGTCGCGCTACACGCCTACATCGGAGGATTCGGTTGAATCCCGCGTGCACTTTCTTCCGCATTTGCCCGGTTTGCATCAGAAGGTCACGGAAGACGACTTCGGGCCGGATGAGATCAAGGCAATCAGCGAGTCGAACCACCAGCATCCCGACCACGATACCGACCGGTGGCCGGGGGAGGACAAGCAATGACCACGGCTGTTACCGGCGGTTGCCAGTGCGGCGCGGTGCGTTACCGCGCCGGCAGTCTCGGGCGTCCGTCCATCTGCCATTGCCGCATGTGCCAGAAAGCCTTCGGCGCTTTCTATGGTCCGCTGGTCACCGCGAACGATTTCGAATGGACGCGTGGCGAACCGAAATGGTTCCGCAGCTCCAACAAGGTGCGGCGCGGCTTCTGTGCCGATTGCGGCACGCCGCTGGCCTATGACTATGGCGGGCCGATGGAGGTTTCCATCGGTTCACTCGATGACCCCGCGCTTGCCGCGCCGGCGATTCAGGTGAATGCCGAACCGAGGCTGCCCTTCGTCGATCATCTCGCCGAACTGCCAATCCGCCAACCGGCCGACGAACCCAAGATCACCGAGTTCATGGCTGACATCGTCAGCTATCAGCATCCCGATCACGACACCGAAACTTGGCCGCCGCAGGACGTGCGGCCGGAGGAAGACCAATGAGCGCTGAACGCATCTACCTGTTCGACACCACGCTGAGAGACGGGGCACAGACCCCCGGTATCGACTTCTCGCTGGAGGACAAGGTGCAGATCATTGCGCTGCTGGAGCGGCTCGGCATCGACTATGTCGAGGGCGGCTATCCCGGCGCGAACCCGCTCGACACCGCGCTGTTCTCCAAGAAGCGCGCGAAGAAAGCCAAGCTCACCGCCTTCGGCATGACCAAGCGGGCGGGGCGCTCGGTCGGGAACGATCCCGGCCTTGCCGCCGTGCTCGATGCCGAATGCGACGCGGTCTGTCTCGTCGCCAAGTCGTGGGACTTCCACGTCCGCGTCGCGCTTGGCACGACCAATGAAGAGAACCTTGAATCGATCAGGCAATCGGTCGAGGCCATCGTCGCAAAAGGGCGCGAGGCGATGATCGACTGCGAGCATTTCTTCGATGGCTACAAGGCCAACCCGGATTATGCCATCGCCTGCGCCAGGACCGCTTATGAGGCCGGCGCGCGCTGGGTCGTGCTGTGCGACACCAATGGCGGCACCCTGCCGGAAGAGGTGAAACAGATCGTCACGGCTGTTTGCGAACATGTGCCCGGCGCCAATGTCGGCATCCACACCCATGACGACACCGGCCATGCCATCGCCAATTCGCTGGCTGCCATCGAGGCCGGCGCACGCCAGGTGCAGGGCACGCTGAACGGCATAGGCGAGCGCTGCGGCAACGCCAACCTGGTCTCGCTGATCCCCACTCTGATGCTCAAGGACGCCTATGCGGACCGCTTCGAGCTTGGCGTCACGCGCGAGCAACTGGCGCAGATCACGCATGTCAGCCACGCCTTCGATGAACTGCTCAACCGCGCGCCCGACCGCCAGGCGCCCTACGTCGGCGACAGCGCGTTCTCGACCAAGGCCGGCATCCACGCGTCCGCCATCGCCAAGGATCCCTCGACCTACGAGCACGTCGACCCGGAAGCCGTCGGCAATCATCGCCGGCTCCTCGTTTCGGATCAGGCCGGCAAGTCGAACCTGCTGGTCGAATTGTCCCGCCTCGGCATAGATGTCGGCAAGGACGATCCGCGCCTGACCGCGTTGCTGGAAACCGTCAAGGAGCGCGAGGCGCAGGGTTGGGCATACGAGGCGGCGGATGCCTCCTTCGCGCTGCTGGCGCGCCGCCGGCTCGGGCAATTGCCGCGCTTCTTCGACGTGCAGAGCTTTCGCGTCATGGTCGAGCGTCGCCACAATGCGGTCGGCGACCTCATCACCGTTTCCGAAGCCGTGGTGAAGGTGGATGTCGATGGCGAGACGCTGATGTCGGTCGGCGAGGGCAATGGCCCCGTCAACGCGCTCGACATGGCGCTGCGCAAGGACCTCGGCCGCTACCAGCGCTTCATCGACGATCTCGAACTCGCCGACTACAAGGTGCGAATCCTCGACGGCGGCACCGGCGCGACGACGCGCGTGCTGATCGAGAGCCGAGACGGGGAGGGCAACCGCTGGACCACCGTCGGCGTGTCGGCGAACATCGTCGATGCCTCCTTCCAGGCGCTGATCGACTCGATCACCTACAAGCTGGTGCGAGACGGCGCGGCACCTGCGAAGGCGGCAGCCTGAGACAAGTCGCCAGAGACGCGGGCGAGACCTACAGCCTGTCGACGAGGCCGCTGTCCACCGGCGTTCCCTTGCGCCGGTCCATCTCCGCATGGATCAGCGGCAGGATGTCGTCGGGCGAGGTCGCGACCTCGTAGGTCGCCATCAGCCCCGGCCGGATGAAGGACTGCGCGCGCATGTGCTCCAGCAGGTTCAGCAGCGGATCCCAGAAGCCGTCGATGTTGGCGATGACCACCGGCTTGTTATGCTGGCCGAGTTGTCCCCAGGTCAGCATCTCGATCAGTTCCTCCAGCGTGCCGATGCCGCCGGGCAGCGCTACGAATGCGTCCGCGTTGTCGAACATCAGCCGTTTGCGCTGATGCATGTCCTGCGTGACGATGAGGTCCTGCACCTCGCGCAGCATGTGCTCGCGGCTTTCCAGGAACTCCGGGATGATGCCAAGCACCTGGCCGCCGCTGTCCAGCACGGCGCGCGCGACGGTGCCCATGAGCCCCAGTCCGCCGCCGCCGTAGACGAGGCGGATGTCATGGTCGGCGAGCAGGCCGCCGAAGCGCTGCGCGGCCTTTGCGTAGGCCGGGTTCTCGCCCGCACCCGAACCACAATAGACACAAATGCTTTGAATATCGCTCATATAGACGCCGATTCCCTTTGATTCGCGGCACCTTGTCGCGTGACATGGCTGTCGGCAACAAGTAGTTAGTACCTTAGATGGATTCCACTGTCCTGTCGGCGGCTACGTGCGCCGCAGGACCGGATATGGCCCGCCACCGGCGGCGATGAAAGGGTGCCGATGTCGACTTCAAACCTGCTTCGGATCGTCTTCCTGCTTCTCGGCATTGGCGCCGCCGCGCTCGCCGGATACCTGGCAACGCGTCCGCAGCCGGAATCGCCGCCGTCGCTCGCGCAGCAACAGCCGCCCGCAGGAGACGAACAGGCAGGTGCCGGCAAGCCGGCAGAACCCGCTGCTCCCGCCACGCCGTCGGCACCCGCGGCCGTCCCCGCCAGGGCGCCGGAGCTCGACATCGTTCGCGTCGAGGCCGATGGCAGCATGGTGATCGCAGGCCGCGCCGGCGCTGGCGACAAGGTCGAGATCCTGCTCGATGGCGCCGTCGTTGATACGCTGACGGCGGATGCCGCGGGCGAATTCGCCACCGTGCTCACCGCGGCGCTCGCCAAGGGGTCGCACACGCTGCAGCTCGCCACCCATTCAGCCGACGGCACGGCGGTGCTGGGCACGCAGCAGGTGGCGATCGAGATTGTCGGCGACGGCCAGTCGCCGCTCGTCGTCGTGCATGACGACAACAAGCCGCCGCAGGTCGTGCAGGCGCCGCCTGCGTCCGGCGGCGAGGGCGGGCAGCAGGTCGCCGCCGCGCCTGAACCCGCACCGCAGGCACCCGCCGCGCCTGAACCCGCGCCCCAGTCGCCGGCTGCCGGCGGCGATGGCCAGCAGCAGATCGCCGCG
>JAGRLC010000002.1 GCA_020441995.1 Rhodobiaceae bacterium | reverse complement strand
GGCATCGTCGAGGCCGACGAAATGGACTACCGCCGCTGCCTCGAAGTGCAGATGCCCTATCTCGGCCCGGTCAAGGGCTACTACACCGACTGGACGCCGCTTGAAGGCCGCCCGGGTCTGTTCGAGGAAGACATCGACAAGAAGGACCCCTGGCAGTTCCGCAATATTCTGGTGCGCTGATCGCGCGCTTATGTCCGTCCGTCGAGGTGGCGCGCCTTGCGCAGTTGAGGGAAGAGCCAAGCCCAAAGGCCGGCGACCACGACTGCGCCGGCCCCGCCCAGCACGACGGCCGGCACGGCGCCGATAAAGCCTGCCATCGTACCGGCCCGGAACACCCCAAGCTCGTTCGAGGCGCCGATGAACACCATGTTGATCGCGTTGACGCGGCCGCGCAGCCGGTCGGGCGTCCACAGCTGGATCACCGTCTCGCGGATATAAACGCTGACCATGTCGGCGGCGCCTGCCAGCGCCAGCATCAGGATCGACAGCCAGGCCAGCGTCGAAACGCCGAAGACGAGATTGGCAAGCCCGAACACCGCCACGCAGGCGAACATGATCAGCCCGGCGTGGTCGCGTATCTTGCCGCCCGACAGCCAGACCGCCATGACGATGCCGCCGACGCCGGGTGCCGCACGCAGCAGGCCGAGCCCGGTCGGTCCGAGATCGAGAATGTCGCGGGCGAAGACCGGCAGCAATGCGACAACGCCGCCAAGCAGAACCACGACCAGATCGAGCGAAATGGCGCCCAGCACGATCTTCTCGCGCCAGACGTAGGCAAAACCGGCAAGCAGCGTCTCGAGCGTCGCCCGCTCGGTTTCCTTGTGTTGCGCAGGCTTGGGGATCGACAGCGCGAGTACGCCGCCGCCAATCATCATCGCGGCAGCCCCGGCATAGGCCACTTCGGCAGACAGGCCGTAGAGAAGCCCGCCCACCGCCGGACCAACAATCGTCGCGGTCTGCCAGGCCGACGAATACCAGGCAACCGCATTGGCGAAATCCTTCGGCGGCACGACATTGGCAAGCAGCGCGGCCGCCGCGGGCGAGGAGAACGCCCGTGCGATACCGAACACCGCAAGCACAATGAAGACCGGGCCAACCGAGCTCAATCCGGCCATGCTGAGATAGAGAAGCGCAAGCGCGCAGCCAGCCTCGACAAACGCCGACAGGCCCATGATCATCCGCCGGCCGAAGCGGTCGGCGGCAGCTCCCGTGACCAGGACGAGCAGCAATGACGGCGCGAACTCGATCAGTCCGACCAAACCCAGATCGAACGGATTGCGGGTCAGATCGTAGATCTGCCAGCCAATCGCCACGGAGACGATGTTGACGGCAAAAGTGCAAAGGAAACGGCCCAGCCAGAAGCGCAGATAGGTCTTATGGCGAAAAGCCGCAAACCGGTCGAATTCAACCGGAGATTCGCCTGTTGGCTCATGTGTGGTCATACGGTGCGTTCACCCCGTGCAGCTCTGCGGCTACCCGATAGAGCAATCAGCGGGCTTTCACCATCGCTGATGCCGCAGAGCTGCCCATCGATGGCAGTTCACGCCAACCGCAAAACCTCAGCGCATTCCCAGCACGACATTCTGGCCCTGCGGCCAATCGATCCTGTAACCGAAAGCCAGAGTGCGCTCGCCCTGCGGGTTGAGCTTGAAACGCCATGCCTGCACCCCGCTCTTACCATCGACATCGCTCTCGTCGGCGGGATCGTTAGTGGAAAGCGCCACGACATTGATCTTCTCGTCCAATGGCTGCGGCAGGCTTTCCAGCACGACGACATCAACCGGAATGCCATGATGGTTCACGATCAGCGTACGCCAGTCGTTGGTGTCCGTCCGCGCCTTTGAGAAGATGCCCTCTTCGCCGCGCTGTTTGGAAACAAGCTGACGCTTGACCTCGATGCGCTCGTCGATGCCGAAGCCAAGCTCCGTCTCCTGGCCCGGATTGGAGAGCGGCAGATGCCCCTCGCCGACAAATACGCCATCGCGGAACAGGCGCACCGCGCCGGGCGGCAGCGGCGCTGAACCGTCATGAGAGAAGTTGACCGTCAGGAAAGCGGCTTCGCGCACGGCCGGCACGATCCGCGCTTCCATTTCCGATTCCACGTCATGATCGCCGACGAGCACCAGCCGCAAGTCATTGGTGGCCGGAATATCGGCCAGACCCGGCACATGATAGACCGCGTCGAAGCCGAGATCGGTCACCGCGACGCGCTGCTCTTTCATTTGCTGTTCCATGACCGCCTCGGGTTCCGGCGCCGGCGCCATGGCAGCCGCATCCGCGCTGTAATCGGAGAATACGCCTCCCGCCCTTTCGCGCGGCTGGGGCCTTGCAAAGCCGACGTAGCGGACCTGCGCATCGGGAGCCGCGGTGGCGCCCTGCGGCCGGGCGGTCGCAAGCGTCAGCGCCACGCCGCTCCAGTCTTCGCCCGTATACTGGCGCACCATGGCGCGCTGGGTCAGTTGCAGCTTGCCCTTGTCGGCTGACGTATCCAGCCGTGCGTCATAGACCGGCTCCCATGACGCATCGGCCAAGCGGTAGCGCAGCCTGAGCTTGCCATTCACGGCACCCTCCGCGCTGACGGACACGATGATGCGGCTCGCCCATTCCTGTTCGCCGCTGGTGCGCGACAGCGCACGGTCGATTTCGGCGATCCGCCTTTCGATGCCGCGGATATCCTGCCGCGCCTGGTGGATCGTTTCCTCGATCTCCGCGTGCCGTTCGGCGATGAAGCTGAAAAGCTGATCCGGCGGCATTTGCGGCTGGGCAACGGCGGCATCCTTGGGCGTCGCGGCCGGACGCACCAGCATCAGGATCATTTGCCGCTGCATTTCAGCGGTGCGTATCCGCCCTTCAAGCACGTCCTTTTCGTCGGTGAGTGTCTCACGTTCCTTGCGCAAGGCGTTGGCCTCGGCTGGATCGCCGGTGACCGGAACGCGGGCGACATCGACAGCCTGGATGAGAAGACCGCCATCCGAATCGCCCTCGACGCGAACGTCATTGGGGCGAATGCCATCGGGAAGCTTTTCGAAAATGATGCGATGATCGCCGGTGGGCATGTCCAGCGACGCCTGCCGCTCGATCTCTGCCCCAGCCGGAAAAACCGTGACCGCGCCAATGCTGTTTGCGGGATTGAAATCAGCAGCCAGCGCCGTGCCGGCAAGAAGCGTGCTTGCGGTGAAAGCAAGAATCCCGGCAGAGCGCCTGAGATGTGAAACTTCGAAGGCGCGGAGCGCGCGACTGCGCGACCGGCCGGAAGGCCGCCCCTGCGGAGCAAGGGAACGCAGTGAGCTTTGCGTGAGCGGAATAATAGAGTTCATGGTGGGGGCTCCCCAATGTCAGGCCCCCACCCGGTTTGTCAGCTTGCAGCCGATTGCGGCATCACCACGGCCAAGTCTTGACGCAAAGTCAAAATCAGAAACTGAGCGGCTTGACCTGATTGACCATCGGCAGCGCCCGCACCTTTTCGAGCAGTTCGGCCGGTGCCGGCTCGTCCACCTCCAGCAGACAGATCGCATCCGCGCCCGGCGCCGTGCGGCCAAGGTTGAACGTCGCGATATTGGCGCCCGCGTTGCCGAACAGCGTCCCGATGGCGCCGATGAAGCCCGGCTTGTCGTCATTGGTGACGTAGATCATGTTCGCCCCGATCTCGGCTTCCATGTTGATGCCCTTGATCTGGATGATCCGTGGCTTGCCGTCGGAGAAGACGGTTCCGGCAACCGAACGCTCCTGCCGCTCGGTGACGACGGTGAGGCGGATGTAGTTCTCATAAGCGCCCTGCTGCGCGCGCCGGACCTCCTCGATCTTGATGCCACGCTCCTTCGCCATGATCGGTGCCGACACCATGTTGACGTCGGCAAGGGCCGGGCGCATGACGCCGGCAAGCGCCGCCGCCGTCAGCGCTTTCACATTCATCTCCGCGACATCGCCCTCGAATTCAAGACGGATCGCCTTGATACCGGTCTCAGTCAGCTGGCCCGCGAACGAGCCGAGCGCTTCCGCCAGCTTGACGTATGGCGTCAGCTTCGGCGCTTCCTCCGCCGAAATCGACGGCATGTTGAGCGCGTTGGTCACCGCGCCGGTGAGCAGATAATCGGCCATCTGCTCGGCCACCTGCAGCGCGACCTTCTCCTGCGCTTCATGGGTCGCCGCGCCCAGATGCGGCGTGCAGATCAGGTTCGGCGCGCCGAAAAGCACGTTCTCCTTCGCCGGCTCCTCGGAGAACACATCGAGCGCGGCGCCGGCCACATGGCCGCTTTCAAGCGCCGCCCGAAGCGCCGCCTCGTCCAGCAACCCGCCACGCGCGCAGTTGATGATGCGTACGCCCTTCTTCGTCTTGTTGATGGCATCCGCACCGAGGATGTTGCGGGTCTTGTCCGTCAGCGGCGTATGCAGCGTGATGAAGTCGGCCCGGGCCAGAAGATCGTCGAGTTCGACCTTCTCCACGCCGAGTTCCATCGCTCGCTCCGGCGACAGGAAGGGATCGAAGCCGATCACCTTCATGCGCAGGCCCTGCGCACGGTCGATGACGATCGAGCCGATGTTGCCGCAACCGATCACGCCGAGTGTCTTGCCGGTGATCTCGACACCGACGAAGCGGTTCTTTTCCCACTTGCCCGCCTGGGTGGAGCGGTCGGCTTCGGGTATCTCGCGCGCCAGCGCCAGCATGAGGGAGATGGCGTGTTCCGCCGTCGTCACCGAATTTCCGAAGGGCGTGTTCATCACGATGATGCCCTTGGAGCTGGCGACAGGAACATCGACATTGTCGACGCCGATACCGGCGCGGCCGATCACCTTCAGCTTGTCGACATCGCGCAGCACGCTTTCGGTCAGCTTGGTCGCGGAGCGGATGGCGATACCGTCATAGTCGTTGATGACACGGATGAGAGCATCCTTGTCCTTGCCCAGATCGGGCTGGAAATCGACGTCGATGCCGCGGGTTTTGAAAATCTCGACGGCGGCGTCCGACAGCTTGTCGGAAATGAGGACGCGAGGTGCCATGGGTCAGGTCTCCTGATGGATAAGCGCCGCATGCCCGTCAGGCGCGGTCGCACATATGTTTCAAAGGGAAGACCGGGCGGTTTGGCCGCCCGGCAAACGATGTCAGGCCGCGGCCTTGAGCGCGGCGAGTTCCGCCGCGAAGGCCCAGTCGAGCCACGGCATCAGCGCTTCGAGGTCCGATGCTTCGATGGTCGCGCCGGTCCAGATCCGCAGGCCCGCGGGCGCATCGCGGTAGCTGCCGATGTCGAGCGCGACATTTTCGGCTTCCAGCCGCGACACGATGGCCTTTGCGAAGGCCGCTTGCGCCTTGGGCTCGAGGGCGGCCACCACCGGATCGGTGATGCACAGGCAAACGGATGTGTTCGACCGCGTGTTCTCAACCTTCGGCAGGAAGGAAATCCATGGCGTGCGCTCGACCCAGGCCTCGATGATACCGAGATTGGCATCGGCGCGGCCTACCAGCGCGTCGAGCCCGCCAAGACTGTCGGCCCATTCCAGCGCATCGATATAGTCCTCGACGCAGAGCATCGACGGCGTGTTGATGGTCTCGCCGGCGAAGACGCCCTCGATCAGCTTGCCGCCCTTGGTCAGGCGGAAGATTTTCGGCAACGGCCAGTCGGGGCTGTAGCTTTCCAGCCGCTCCACCGCGCGCGGACTGAGGATCAGCATGCCATGCGCCGCCTCCCCGCCCAGCACCTTCTGCCAGGAATAGGTGACGGCATCGAGCTTGGCCCAGTCGAGCCGCTGCGCGAAAGCCGCGGACGTCGCGTCGCAGATCGTCAGACCCTCGCGGTCGGCTGCGATCCAGTCACCGTTGGGAACGCGCACGCCGGATGTCGTGCCGTTCCAGGTGAACACCACATCGCGGGTCTTCGTGTCGACGCAAGCAAGGTCGGGAAGCTCGCCATATGGCGCCTCGATCGTGCGCACATCGGCAAGCTTGAGCTGCTTGATCACATCGGTGATCCAGCCTGACCCGAAGCTTTCCCATGCCAGCATGTCGACGCCGCGCGCACCCAGCATGGTCCAAAGCGCCATCTCGACGGCTCCGGTGTCCGATGCCGGCACAATGGCAATACGATAATCGGCGGGCACCTGAAGCACCTTGCGCGTCAGATCGATCGCGTGCTGCAGACGCGCCTTGCCGGGTTTGGATCGGTGGGAGCGGCCCAGAAGCGCATTGCCAAGAACATCTGGCGTCCAGCCTGGACGTTTGGCGCAGGGACCGGAAGAGAATCGGGGATTGGCCGGCTTCAAAGCCGGTTTAGTCATATCTGTCATGTCATCTACCCTCACAGATAGTCGCCCTTCGGTGGGGAAGGGTGGCCCACTGACGGTGATGACTGAAGCGCCTGATTTCGTCAAGCCGGAAAGATGCGTATGCGCCGAATTGATGAACCTGGCTCAGGTACGAAAAAAGAAAAAGCCGCCGGCAAAGCCGGCGGCCCAGTCATGACTGATGGAACTCGGATACACGCTCTCCAGAGCATCGGACCCGCCCCAATATGGGGCGGGAATTCTTGAATGCGGTCTACTAGTGCTTGTAGACCGGCGGGGGCGGCGGAAGGTCCATGACCGGTTCCGGCGCGTCGAAATTCCAGCGGATGCCCAGCATGACGTCATGCGAGGTCAGATCCTCGAAATGCATCGGATTCACAACGGTGTTGGTGCCGTCATAAGCAATCAGATCGCCGGTCACGCCATCGCCCATATCAAGATAGCGATAGGCGAGGTCGATCGTCAGACGGTCCGTGACCTGATACCCCATGCCCGCGTGCAGGGCCCAGGCCAGATCCCACTTGGACTTCGTCGCGCCATAGGCCGCACCGGCATTCGGCGTGTTGATGTCGGTGAAGTTGTGGATCGTGTTGCGCGATGCGCCGATACCGGCGCCGACATAGGGCGTGATGCCGTGCCATGTGCCGAGATCAAGATAGGCATTGGCCAGAAGCAGCCACTCGGACTTCGCACCGCCGTACTCGTTGGAGCCGTCGATGTTGCTGTCCGGAGGATTGGTGTCATAGACATCCATGGCGTGGAACGTGGCGCGGCCACGATATTCCGCCGTCGCATCGACACGGAACCAGTTGTTGATCGTCCAACCGATACCGCCACCAAACAGCGGCGAAGAATCGAAGCCCGGCTCGCTAACCCAGCTCACGGCTGCTGTCTCAAACTGAACGTTGTCGAGTTTCCCGACATCCTGATTGGTCATACCGATATAACCGCGCAGGTAGAGGCCCCCACCCACGTGAATGGTCGGCGGCTCGGGAAGCGGTGGCGGCGGCGGGAGAAGATCGGCCGCTCCGGCAGTCCCGGTCGCAGCCAGTCCCGCGATCATAGCGATCGCGTACTTTACATTGCTGGCGCTCGTCATTGTCTTAAACCCTTACTGGGACCCCGGGTTCGATACCCCTGGACCGGGATCAACTAAAACCAAGGTGGACTATGACGCAGGAGAGTTAATCCGAGCTTAACTACGTTATTTAACTACGATTTGTGGTTCATTTGCTTGAAAGCCTTTGATAAATAACGTGACTGGAGTTGAGCATGGTTGATTTACCAAAAATAAATACATTTATGATTATGAAGTTTATTAATTGATTATTAAAAATCCCTGCCACAAGCGTTAATGAAAACCTAAACATAAGGCCTCCCGACAGATGCCGGAAATCCTGCCCAGCCAACGCGACGCTTTCGACATTCCCCGCGAGATCGCCTATCTGAATTGCGCCTATGTCAGCCCGTTCTCGCACAAGGTGATAGCCGCCGGCGCAAGCGGGATTGCGGCCAAGGTCAGGCCATGGACGCTTACCACCGAGGACTTCTTCGCTCCGCCGGACCGCGTCAGGCGGCTTGCCGCCGGCCTTCTGGGCGGCAACCCCGCCGACTATGCCTTTGTTCCAGCCGCCTCTTACGGCATCGCCTGCGCCGCATTGAACCTGCCGCTCAAAGCCGGACAGGACATCGTCCTGCTCGAGGAGCAGTTCCCATCCAACGTTTATTCCTGGCAACGCGCGGCGGCACAGGCCGGAGCCGGAATACGCATCGTGACCCGCGCCGAAGCCCGCGTATCCGGTAATGCGCTTGACTGGGCGGCGGCCATCGAGGCGGCCATCACGCCGTCCACCGCCATTGTGGCAACGCCGCACTGCCATTGGGCCGACGGCTCACTGGTGGATTTGAAGCGCGTATCGGCGGCATGCAGGAAAGTTGGCGCCGCCCTCGTACTGGATTTAAGCCAGTCCGCCGGCGCGCTGCCTGTCGATCTTGCCGATACGGGAGCCGATTTCGCCGCCATCGCCGCATACAAATGGCTGACCGGCCCCTACTCGCTTTCCCTGCTTTATGTCGCCCCGCATCGCCAGAACGGTCAGCCGCTTGAAGAGAACTGGATCAACCGCGAGGGCTCGGAGGATTTCGCCGGACTGGTCGACTATGTGGATGCCTACCAGCCCGGCGCTCAACGCTTCGACATGGGCGAACGCGCGAATTTCCACCTGATGCCGATGCTGGAAGCCGCGCTTGGACAGTTGCTGGAATGGGGCGTGCCGGAGATTGCCGCGACGCTGGCTGAAAAAACCGCACGGATTGCCGCCGAAGCCGAGACACTGGGCTTCACCAGTGTACCCGCGCATGCCCGCGCCGGACATTTCCTGGGCCTGTCACGAAAGGAAGGCCTGCCGGAGAACCTTGTGAAACGCCTTGCCGCCGACAATGTCTTCGTCAGCGTGCGCGGAACATCGATCCGCGCAACGCCGCATCTCTACAATGACGAAGAGGATGTGGCACGCTTCTTCGCCGCGCTGAAGAAATGCCTCTGACAGAGGGGTGAGCTCGGGGACTCAAGCAAATCCAGGAAAAGTGGAAGCCGGTTTTCTGTCCGGCTTTGCGCAAAAAAGACAGAGCGGTTTCGCAATTCGCTGAATTGCGAAACTGGTATCAACTCGCCTTACCGATCAGATCGGCAAGCTCTCCGACGGTCGCCTCGACCACATCCGGGTCCTCGCCTTCGGCCATGACCCGGATGACCGGCTCGGTGCCCGAAGCACGAACCAGCAGACGCCCCATTCCCTCAAGCCGCGCCGCGGCATCGGCAATCGCCTCGGTCACATCCTTGCCCTTCAGGGGCGAGGCGCCGGTGTAGCGCACATTGCGCATCACCTGCGGTAGCGGCTCGAAGCGATGGCAGACCTCGCTGACAGACTTGCCGGACTGCTTGACCACGGCAAGCACCTGAAGCGCGGCGACAAGCCCGTCTCCCGTGGTGGTGAAATCCGACAGCACAATATGGCCGGACTGCTCGCCGCCAACGTTGTAGCCATGCTCGCGCATGTGCTCGACGACATAGCGGTCACCGACCGGCGTGCGTGCCATCTCGAGCCCGATCGAACCGAGATAGCGCTCAAGCCCGAGATTGGACATGACGGTCGCCACGATGCCGTTGCGCGACAGGCGGCCTTCCTCGGCCCAGAACTGCGCGACAACCGCCATGAGCTGGTCGCCATCGACGACCTTGCCGTTCTCGTCCACAAGAATAACCCGGTCGGCGTCGCCATCCAGCGCAATGCCGATATCGGCGCGCACTTCATGCACCTTGGCAATCAGCGCGTCCGTCGATGTCGAACCGCATTCCTTGTTGATGTTGAAGCCGTTCGGCTCGACGCCGATGGAGAAAACATCCGCGCCGAGCTCCCAAAGGGCCTCCGGCGCAACCTTGTAGGCGGCACCATGGGCGCAATCGACAACCACGCGCAGACCGTCGAACTCCATGTTCCGCGGCAGCGTGCGCTTGGCGTATTCGATATAGCGCGCATGGGTGGAGTCGATGCGTTTGGCGCGGCCCAGCGCCTGCGGCTTGGCAAGATACTCGGTCAGATCCGACGCAATCAGCGTCTCGATCTGCTTTTCCGTTTCATCGGAGAGCTTGTAGCCATCGGGCCCGAACAGCTTGATGCCATTATCCTGAAACGCATTGTGCGACGCCGAGATCATCACACCAAGATCAGCACGCATCGAACGGGTCAGCATCGCGACGGCGGGCGTCGGCATCGGCCCGAGCAGGAACACATCCATGCCGACGGACGTAAACCCGGCGACCAGCGCGTTTTCGATCATGTAGCCTGACAGGCGCGTATCCTTGCCGATCACCACACGGTGACGGTGCACGCCGCGCCGGAACACCGTCCCCGCGGCCATACCGACCTTCATGGCGATTTCCGGCGTCATCGGAAACTTGTTCGCCTGCCCCCGGATACCGTCGGTTCCGAAATAACTCCGCACCATGGTGCCAATCCCTGAAACGTTTCGCTTAAAAGCAAGCCCGCCTTTTTAGCGCCCCCGGCAAGCTCACGCGGTAAATTCCTGATACCAACCGCGTAACATATTCTGGTTCACGCTTCGTGTGCCTGGGCGCGGCCCACGGCGTATTTTTGCCGCACGGTTAACATATCCCGACACTGCGGCCGGTGCCGGACAGGTGTTACCGGAACGTCCCACCCGGGCAAATGATTCCCGGAATCCGGATTTTCCGATTGAACAGCAAGCGGATTTTTCCTTCACTCCCCTGTCACAGGGGCAGTTTCAAGAGTTTCGAGGGCGTCGGACCATGCGCAGGGTAACCGGGATTACCGCCGCGATCTTTGCCGCCCTGCTGTCTGCCTGCGCGACAGCACCCAAGGCCACCGTCTATGACGTGACCCCGACCGATGTGTTGCGCAACATCAAATGCGAATTGCGCGACGCTTACCGCGACAATGCAGACCTGGCCGGAAGCTGGCTCTCGGCCCTGCAAGTCTCGCTGAAGGTCTTCAATACCGGCGACGCCGGCGGCAGCGCCAGTTTTGTCATTCCGATCAATCCGGGCGTGCTTTCGATCGGCCTCTCCTCCGGCATCAGCGGCTATGGCGCCAAGACCGAGCGCATCTATTTCGATGAATCGCTCGCCGGACTGAGCGACCCCGTCTACGAAACGATCTGCGACGATGCGCTCTACTTCAAGGGCAAGCGGATGATGCTGCTCGGCAAGATCGGTTTCGCCGAGCTGTTCGAACGCATCCGGGATTCGATCACCGCCACCAACACCAACGTCACCCAGCTCGACTACAATCTCTCATTCGAAATTAGCGTGACGGGAGATGCCTCCGCCTCCGTCAGCTCGATACCGATCGGCAATGACAGCATCTTCGGAGCCCGCCTTTCCGCAAGCGGCGAGAAATCGAACAGTCATCACCTGCAGGTGACGTTCTATCCGCCGCAGCCGAGCTTCTGCCCGGTTGAGCGGGTCAATGGCGTGTGCCCGACCCTCGTTTATCAGGTCAACCAGAAGACCATACAGGTCGGACGGCGTGGACGCGCGGCCGAAAGCGCCGCGACCCCAGCGCCAAGAGCAAGCACACGCACGCAGGCGCCCTCGCGGCAGGAACTCAACCGCGCGCTCGACCGCAATACGACATCGACCATTATCGACAACCTGCGCGATCAGGGCGTCGTGAACTAGAGCATCGCAACGAAATAGCGGATACTGGTTTTCTGCGGATAACGTTGCACAGAAAGACAGAACAGACGCCCTGATTCCATCGGGCTGAATTTTGCTCCGGGAGAAAAACCGGATCGTTACTCCGACAGGGTGACGGTCACGGTGAAAAGCTCTTCGCGGCCCGGCACCGCCGTCATGTTCAGCATCGCCTCACGCTCCCCGCCCATAGGCAATATCAGCATTGGCAATTCCTGATCGTCGACCAATCTGTCGGCTTCCGCGCCCGGCGCGCAGGCAATCAGCGAGGTCAGCAGGCGCTCCACCTCGGCATAGGCGCTGTCACGTCCATAGTTTCCCGGCAGATCGCAGAAGTAGAACTGGCCCGCGTCAATATCGACGGCAATGCCGCATTCCTCCATTCCGGGCAGGATACGCGTCGCTTCCCAATAGCCGCTGTCTTCGACGTGGCTGCCACGTATTTCGTCGCTTTGCAGGGTGGCAAAGACATCATCGACCGCTTCGCAGAACGGCTCCGCATTGGCGCTCGCGGCAACGAAGGCGACCAACATTGGCAAGCCGCACAGACATTGAAGAAAACGCATTCTGGGCATCCAACAACAGCTCAAGTATCCGCTTCATCATGCGCGCCCGGTTCAGGCTTTGCACGCGCAATCACATCAGCGCGCAAAAAGGAAAGGCCGGTGATGACACCGGCCTTTGGATCTTATTTCTCAAACACCCTGCCTTCGGCTTTGGGCCTCGGGCGTTCGGCCTTGAAGCCTGTCCGCTGGAACAGACTCCGAAGACGGACCTCAGCCCTGCGGCTGAGGCTCCATGCCGCCCGCGTCCGGCTCGCCGTCGTTCTTCGGCTTCTTCTTGCCGGTCTTCGGGATCGATGAGCCGCGCGAGGTCGGCTTGTCGACATCGGCATCGCGGATCGGCGGTTTGCCGTTGAGAAGGTCGCGGATCTCGGGACCCGAAAGCGTCTCGTACTCGAGCAGCCCCTGAGCCAGAGCCTCCAGATCATCCTTCTTTTCGGTCAGGATGCGGCGGGCCTCATTGTAGCCCTCTTCCACGAAGCGGCGGATTTCCGCATCGATCTTCTGCGCGGTTTCTTCCGACATGTTCTGCTGGCGCGAAACCGAATGGCCGAGGAACACCTCTTCCTGGTTTTCGCCATAGGCAACCGTACCGAGCTGATCCGACAGGCCCCAGCGGGTCACCATCATGCGAGCGAGCTTGGTCGCCTGGTCGATGTCGGACGAGGCGCCGGAGGTCACCTTGTCCCAGCCAAAGATTTCCTCTTCCGCCACGCGGCCGCCCATCATGATCGCCAGACGCGAGGTCATCTGCTCGTAGGACATCGACAGCTTGTCGCGTTCGGGAAGCTGCATGACCATGCCGAGCGCACGGCCGCGCGGGATGATTGTCGCCTTGTGGACCGGGTCGGTCGCCGGAACGTTGAGCGCGACAATGGCGTGGCCGGCCTCGTGATAGGCGGTCAGGCGTTTTTCTTCCTCGGTCATGACCATGGCGCGGCGCTCCGCACCCATCATCACCTTGTCCTTGGCATCCTCGAACTCGGCCATGGTGACGAGGCGCTTGTTGCGCCGGGCCGCCAGAAGGGCCGCCTCGTTGACGAGGTTGGCTGGCGAGATCGGCACCGGAAAAGCCCGGCGTGCCGCGCGCGATCACCTTGAGATCGACATCCGGCGCCAGCGGAACCTTACGGACGTGGACGCTGAGAATCTTCTCGCGGCCCATGACATCCGGGTTCGGCACGACAACCTGGCGGTCGAAACGGCCCGGACGCAGCAGCGCGGG
>JAGRLC010000028.1:50496-118066 GCA_020441995.1 Rhodobiaceae bacterium | reverse complement strand
GCTCCGCCCGCCAGCGCCAGCGCATCGCGATTCCCCCCGCGCTCATGCGCAACCCGAAGATCCTCGTCCTCGACGAACCTGTCTCGGCGCGCGACGTGTCGACCCAGGCGCAGATCCTTAACCTGCTGGCCAAGCTGCAGGAGAAACTACAGCTCGCCTACATCTTCATTTCCCACAATCTCTCGGTGGTGCGTCATGTCGCCGACGATGTGCTGGTGATGTATCTCGGGCGCACCGTGGAAGCGGCGTCGCGCGATGAGCTTTTCGAGTATCCGCGACATCCCTACACACGCGCATTGCTGTCGGCGACGCCGGTTGCCGATCCGGCCCGCGTCAAACAGCGCATAAGGCTTGAGGGCGAGTTGCCGTCGCCGATAAATCCGCCGCCCGGCTGCGCCTTCAATCCGCGCTGTCCCCTGGTCATCGAGAAATGCACGCGGGACATGCCGGAACTGGAGTCGCATGGCGAAGCTCAGGTCGCCTGCTATCGCGCCGGTGAGAAAATTTCCGGCTCATCCGGTCGGTGATTCACGAAGACCGGGTGGAATCCTCTGCTTGACCGGTTCCGCCGGATGCAAAATCCAAGGAAACCGCCGCAGTTCCTTTTGGGTCGATAACCACTTCAACCAGGATCGTCATCTCTGCAGCGGGCGCAATTTCTGGCTGACCGGGCTGCGGCAGGCTTTCGCCGCCTGCGTCCGTTTAGTCAGCGCGTATTGTCCCGGAGGTACAGTTCGAGTGACGGCAGGATGTGAGCCACGCACAGCGACGACAGGACGTCGCGATTTCCTGCGCGCGACGCCGCGATCATTTCGCGGTGTTCCTGGGCTGCTTGATGCAGGAGGTCGGCATCGCCAATCCTGTAGGAGCGGATCGCGTTTGAGGCGGCCGCCATCCGGCGCACGGTTTCGGATATGAACGGATTGCCGCATTGGTCGAAAAGCAAGTCGTGGAACGCATTGTTGAATTCGATCACTTGCGCCAGGTCGGCTCTCTGGCAGGCCGATTCATGCGCTTCGGCAAGCGCCGTGAGCTCGCGCGTGACGGTCTCGGGCAGGGGCAGCGTCATCCTCGACACGGCAAGTTTGTGCAGATCCGCCCTGAAGGCATACAGGGCTCGCACTTCGTCCTTGGAATAATCCCGTACGCGGGCGCCCTGGTTCTGCCTGCGTTCGACGAGGCCGCGGCGCTCCATTTCAACAATAGCGCTCCGCACGACATGGCGCTTCGCCCCGAACCGGAGCATCAACTCATCCTCGATCAGACGTTCACGGGGGCGCATGCGTCCCAGGACGATGTCGAGTTCGAGATCGTGGACAACATTGTCGAAGCTCGCGGACGGCGCGCTTTTGGCGTTCGTTCGTGGCATCCGGTCATGTCTCCGGGTTGGGGCGTTGATCAAGTTTCGCCAACCGCTTGCGCACCGGCAAGCATGTTTTGACGTTCACCGCTTGCGTGTAAAGCAATCGGGTGAAGCGGAATACCCGCCGGGAAGGGGATTTCTGCATGGTCATGGTCCGATTTTTTCAAAACACCGGACGTGTTTACCCTCAACCCAAGGGGTCACCTTTGCATCGAAGGTTTTGAAATGATCCGATGCGAGATGACGCTCGAAGTCCTTTTGCGTCCGATAAACCTCATAGAGGAATATTTCGTCCGGCGCTTCGGCGGGGAGGCAGATGTCGAACTGCCGGCATCCCGGTTCTTCGTCGAGGGAAATCCGCGCCTGCTCCAGAATGGCCGCGCGGAACAGCGCGGCGCATTCTGGTTTCACGGCGAACAGGACAGTCACCACGTACATTATGTTTTCCCAATCAAGTTGCGTGCGGGCTCAGTGCGCCGCGTCCTCTTCCTGATGCATCTGCTCTGCCTGATGACGGTAGGGCGGAGGGCATTATGGAAGCGAAGTTTCCCAAAAAATCGCTTGTTATTACATATAGATGGATATGTTGAGCTCAAATTATCAATAATATTATTGACAATCAATAGCATGTCGCGCAGAACTTGGCGAAATAAATAAAGGGAGGGAAAAATGACGCTTAGCAGGACTGTGGGAGCGCTTGCTCTTGCCGCCGGAGTATGTGCAGCGCCGGCGGTGCAGGCACAGGAATTGACGTTATGGTCGCATTGGGCCGACCAGACAGCCAAGGTGGAATTCGTCGAAAGCGCCGCGCGCGCTTTCGAGCAAGCCAATCCCGGCGTTACGATCAAGATCAACTGGTATCAGAAGGAGCCGCTCTACGCGGCCCTGAAAACCGCGCTGACGGCGGGGCAGGGGCCCGATATTTTCTACGCCGAGCCCAACCAGACGGAATACATGGAGAACGGTCTCGTCCTCGATTTGAAGAGCAAGCTCGACTGGAACAACATCGAGCCGTGGGCCATCAAGGTCTGGGGTTATGAAGACGGCGTTTACGGCTTTCCGCTCGAAGCGTGGACCGTGGAAACCTACGTCAACCTTGCGCTGGCGGAGAAAGCCGGCGTGGAAATCCCGGTCGAGGGCGTCGAGGGAGCCGCTTTCGTCGATGCGGTGAAAAAGATCGCCGCCGCAGGCATTACGCCAATGGCGCAGGGTGTGGCCGACCGGCCCTATCCCGGCGCGTTCCTCACGCACGAAATCCTGGTCAAGAAGCTGGGCGTTGACGACTATGCAAGCCTGCTGAAGGGCGGCGATGTGAAGTGGACCGACCCGCGTGTCCGCGAGGCGCTCGACTATGCCAAACAGATCATCGATGCCGGAGCCTTCCCGCCATCCATCTCGTCTATCAAGCTGGGTGAGGCCCACCGCTATTTTCATACCTCTCCGGGGGCGGTGATGCTGCAGATGGGCAGCTTCTATCCTTCGCGCGCATTTGCCTCTCCCGATGAAGGCGGGCAACCGAAGGACTTCCGTCTGTCGATTTCAAACGGCCCGGTTCCCGAGGGCGCGGCTTGCCCGAAATGCAAGACCATCGCCGTCGGCGGGTCCTTTGTCGTGAACGCGGCAAGCGAGCATGCCGATCTGGCTGCCGCTTTCCTCAATTCCATGGCGACACCGGAAATGGGCAACAAGTGGCTCGAGGCGAACCTGGTGCAGACCGGCATCAAGGCGGACCCCTCGCAGATCACCGGCGACAAGGCCGCGTATCTGCAGATGCTGCAGGCCGCAAACGAGGGCGCGTCCTATACCTTCGGGATCCCGGTTCAGCAGATGCAGGGAAATCCGCGGGAGGTCTTTACCCAAACCGTCAATCAGGCCTTTCCCTCCGGTATTATCGGGGTCGATGAGGTCATCGATATGATGAATGGCGCATACTGAGCGTGGAACACGTGGCGCCGGGCCTGTCCTGGTCCGGCGTCCGCTGCTCTTTCCGCGTCGGATTTGGCCGGCTCGAATTCACAGACACGAAAGCGGTTGCACGTGGCAAGCCATCCCGCCAACACCGGTCAAGACCGCGATCACGCCAATCCGCCTGGCGTCATTGCCGCTTTTCTCTTTCCCGCGCTTCTGGTCTATGCCGCGCTGACGGCGCTTCCGGTGCTCCGGACCTTTTACAATTCCACCCATCTGGTGGTGCCGAACAGGCCGTCGGAATGGATAGGCTTTACCCACTACGCCAAGCTGTGGACGGACGCCATCTTCTGGAAAGCGATCTGGAATACGCTCACCTGGGCGGCGGTGGCGCCCGTTCTGGAAGTTGCGGTTGCCACGCTGCTGGCGCTTTGCCTCTATGCCAAGGTGCCGTTCTCGCGCTTTCTGCGCGTCGCCTGGTTCACCCCTGTTCTGATGTCTTATGTCGTGGTCGGCATCCTGTGGATGTGGATCTATAACTACGAGTGGGGCGCGCTCAACACGATGCTGCGCGCGGTGGGGCTCGGCAGTCTGGCGCAGCCGTGGCTGGGGCATCCCGACACGGCGCTGGCCTCGCTGATCGCGGTTACGACCTGGATGTGGACCGGCTTCAACATGGTCGTGATCCTGGCGGCGATGTCGTCGCTTCCCTCCGAAGTTCTGGAGGCCGCCGAACTCGATAATTGCGGCTGGCTCGCCAAGCTTTGGTACGTCATCCTGCCGCTGATCCGCCCGACACTGCTCAACCTCATCGTTCTCAGCTTCATCGGCAAGATGAAGATATTCGATCTCGTATGGGTTACGACGCAGGGCAATCCGCTGTGGGCGACCGAAACCGTCTCCACCTACGTCTACAAACGTGCCTTTCAGTGGAGCACCTTTGACCTCGGCTACCCCTCGGCGATTGCCGTCATCTGGTTCTTCATCGTGCTGGCCGGCGTGCTGGGCCTGACCGCCCTGTTTCGCCAGCAAGACAAGCTGGAGTACTGAGAATGAGCGCGCGCACCATCGCGGTTCCGGTATCCGGCGCAGGGTTGCGTATGGCGGCTTTGCTGCTGCTCATCGTGGTCTACACGCTTTACTCGACCGGGCCGTTCGTCTGGGTGGCGGCCATGTCGCTCAGAACCACAACCGAGATCGCCGCCAACCCCTATGGCATGCCCTGGCCGGCGCACTTCGAGAAGTTCGCAAGCGCCTGGTTCGACAGCAATTACGACACCTATTTCCTCAACTCGGTGACGATTGTCCTGTCGGCGGTTGCGTTGCTGACCATCATCGGCGGGATGGCGGCGCATTGCTTCGCGCGCTACCGTTTTCGCTTCAAGAGCGCGCTCTACTTCCTGATTTTCTCCACCATCATCTTTCCCCCGCAGGTCACGGTCATCGGCCTTTTCCAGATCATGGTCGACTACGGCCTGTACAACACACGTGTGGGGCTGGTTCTGGTCTACGTATCGATCCAGCTCCCGATCACCATCTACATTCTGGAAGCTTTTTTCGCGCGCATCCCGAAGGATCTCTTCGAGGCGGCCCGTATCGACGGCTACTCGGAGTGGTCGATCTTCTGGCGCATCTCTCTGCCGGTGGCCATGCCGGCGATCGCGACCACCGTCATCCTCAACACGATCCTGCTTTGGAACGAGTTCCTCTATGCGGTGGTGCTGATCACCGAAGACGACAAGCGGACTCTGCCGTTGGGCGTCCTGCGCTTCCTGGGCGATCAGTTGGAGGATGTCGGCATGATCGCCACCGGTCTGATGATCGCGATCGTTCCCGTTGTGCTCATCTACGTATTTTTTTCCGAGCGCCTCATCCAGGGGATGACCGCCGGAGCTGTAAAATAGGACGGCGCGTATATGGCAACGGTAACTCTGGAAGATATCTGCAAGAACTACGGAAATGTGTCCGCTGTCAGGGATGTGAACATCTCGGTGGCGGACGGTGAGTTCATGGTTCTGCTTGGGCCCTCAGGCTGCGGCAAGTCCACCACGCTCAGGATGATCGCCGGCCTTGAGACCATCTCCAGCGGCACGCTGCGCATCGACGGCGAGCGGATGAACGCGGTGCCTGCCAAGAACCGCGACATCGCAATGGTGTTCCAGTCATACGCGCTCTATCCGCACATGACCGTGCGCGACAACATGGGCTTCGGTCTGCGGCGCCGTCAGAAAGACAAGGCGGTGGTCGCCAGGCGCGTGAACGAGGTCGCCGCCTCGATCGGGCTGACAGAATATCTGGACCGTAAACCCCATGCGTTGTCCGGCGGCCAGCGCCAGCGCGTTGCGCTTGGCCGCGCCATCGTGCGCGACCCAAAAGTCTTCCTGTTCGATGAGCCGCTGTCGAACCTCGATGCCGCTCTGCGTGTCTCCACCCGTGCAGAACTGACGCGTCTGCACCGCGAACTGAGCGCCACGATGATCTATGTGACCCACGACCAGGTCGAAGCCATGACCATGGGTGACCGCGTCTGCATCATGTCTCATGGCGAGGTGGCGCAAATCGGCAAACCGATGGATGTCTATCTCAATCCGGCCTCCACCTTCGTCGCGTCATTTCTCGGCAATCCCCAGATGAACCTGATACCGGCGACGGTGAGCGAAGGCGTTGTCGATAGCGGCAGCGGGAAGCTTGCCCGCAGCGGATTGATGTCCGGCAGCAAGGTCATCCTCGGGCTGCGGCCGGAAGATCTGGCAATTACCGGCGACGCCAATGATGCGGTGCTGTCCGGCCGCGTGATTTCTCTAGAGGCGCTTGGCGCGGAAACCCTTGTCCACATCGATGCCGGTAGCGGGAAGCCCGTCATCCTGCGTGGCGGGAGGGAGACGCCGGCGCGTCTCGACGACGTTCTTCATCTGACCTGCAAGCCGCATATGGCGCGGTTCTTCGACGCTGAAACGGGGCTGGCAATAACACCGGGAGACACCCAATGACCTATTCGCAGCAACTGAACGCACCCAGACAGATCGCGCGCGCGAAGGCGCAGGACATCGCGTTTTTCGCCGATGCTCCGGTCGGCAATATTGTGGATGCGCTCGGGCGCGCCGGTGCGATGGATGCGCAGATCAAGCCGATCACCAAGGCCGCAAAATTCGCCGGTTCCGCGCTGACAGTGAATGCCGGGCCGCGTGACAATCTTGCGCCCTGGGCCGCTCTTCGGCTGGCGAAACCGGGCGACGTCATGGTCATTGCCACCGGCGGCCACATGGAAGCCTCGGTCTGCGGTGACCTGCTTGTCGGCATGGCGCGCAATGCCAGCATCGTCGCCATCGTCACCGATGGCGTGGTCCGCGATATCTCCGGCACCGATGCGGTTGGTATCCCGGTTTTTGCGGCAGGTGTGAGCCCCAATTCCCCGCAGAAGAACGGTCCGGGATCGGTCGGTTTTCCCATCGTGGCTGGCGGCATCGCGGTATCATCGGGCGATATCGTCTGCGGAGACGAGGACGGAGTTGTCGTGGTTCCGGCCTGGCGGCTGGAAGAGGCCAGGGCGGCTTTGGCTGCCGTGCGCAGCAAGGAGGCCGCTATCGAAAAAGCCGTGGCCGGCGGTGCTGTGGCGCCCTCTTGGCTTGCCGACCTTCCGCTTGAACAGATCTTCGAATTCGCGGACTGAGCCGGCATGAACCGTCCTCTCCGCGTCTTCTACAACTCGCTGGGAACGCCAGACATGTATGACCTGATCAGGTCTCGCATGGGGACGGAGCTTACCCTCGTCACGCTCGAGACAGATGACGATGCGGAGCGAAAGGCGAGGATCCGCGACTGCGAGGTTGCCATCGTGGCGGCCAAACCGCTGACGGAAGACGTGATCGCCGCCGCGGACCGGCTCGAACTGGTTCACCATCAAGGGGTTGGGTATCACGACACTGTGGCCACGCGCACACTGGCGCAACGGGGCATCAGGCTCGCTCTCACGCCCGAAGGCACGACGATTGGCGTGGCCGAGCATGCCGTTCTGCTGGCGCTCGGCGCGGCCCGCCGCGCCGCCTATGCCGATGCGGAACTGCGCCGGGGCCGGTGGCACGTCAACGCGTTGAGACCGGTTTCTGTCGAGCTTTACGGCAAGACCATCGGCTTTGTCGGCTTCGGCAGGATAGGGCAGGAGGCGGCGAGGCGGTTCGCCGCTTTCGGCATGACATGCGTCTATTTCGATCCCGGCATCGATTCGTTTCCCGGCACTCTCGCGCGCGCAATGGGGTTCGACGAGCTGATAAGCACATGCGATGTGATCAGTCTGCACGTTCCGCTATCGGATGGAACGCGCCATCTGATTTCCGCCGATGTGATAAGCCGGATGAAACAGGATGCGATCCTGGTCAACACAGCGCGCGGCGGCGTTGTCGACGATGCGGCTCTGGCGCAAGCGCTCGCCGATGGCCGTCTGCTGGCTGCCGGTCTCGATGTTTTTGAAAATGAGCCGATCGATGCGGACCACCCCTTTTGCGGTTTGCCAAACGTCATGCTGACACCGCACATATCGGCGGGAACCCGCGATGCCATGGGACACAAGATGACTGCGCTCTTTGCCAATATCGCACGCTTTCAAAACGGCCGGCCGATGAGCAATGAAGTCGATCTGGCGCGGATATGATCGATACCCACGTGCATCTGATCGATCCCCGGCGGTTTCCGTTTCCGCCCGGCTCCGAAGGCTATGTGCCAAAGCGTGATGAAACCGGCACGCTTGAGCAATTGCTGGATGTCATGGCGGCAAACGGTGTCTCGAAAGCAATTCTCGTGGCGGCCAGCGTTTACGGCGCCGACAACGCCAGCATGATTGCCGCGGCCACGGTTCATCCGGATCGGCTTGGCATTGTTGCGAGTCCCGATCCCGATGACGATGCATCGGTGGAGCGCGTTGCGGCGCTGCCGGGCGTTGTCGGCATCCGTTTCAACCTCAAGGACGACAAGCGATTCCGGGACGACCCGGATAAGGTCAAACGCCTGTTGCGCGGGGCAACGGATGCCGGGCTGGCCGTGTGCCTGCTGGGGCCGCCCTCTGCCGTGTTGCATATCCTGGGCGAAAATGACCGGGCCCGCGTTGTTCTCGACCACATGGGGCGTCCGGATCTCGATGGCGGCCTGCCGGCTCTGCGGGAGTTGTCGCGGCGGCCCAACACCTGGCTCAAGCTCTCCGGCGGTTTCCGGATCTCGCGCGGTCCAGACTGGACACATCCCGGTTCCAAGTTGTCTCAGGTGGTGGAAGCGTTCCCCGCCAATCGTCTCCTGTGGGGGTCGGACTGGCCCTTCATCAATCTCGGCGGAGCTCCCAGGCCATCCTACCAGGACTGCCTAGCGTGGGGCCGGGCATTGAGCGGCGCGGACTTTGCCGCAAATGCGCAATCCTTGTTCTGGAGCCGGACTTGAGCTCCGGTTTACGTGTTGGTCTGGTCGGGGCCGGAATGGTCTCGGCCTATCATGTCGCCGGATGGCAGGCTGCCGAAGGCGCGGCCCTGGTGGCCATCGCCGACCCTGATCCCGCCAGGGCCGCCGGGAGAGCCGCGCGCGTTCCCGGAGCGCAAGTCTTTTCGACTCTGGACGAGATGATTGCAGCGGTTGATCTTGATGTCATCGATATCGCGACCCCGCCCGCAACTCATGCCGGACTTGTCGGGCGCGCGCAGGCGGCGGGCTTGCACGTTATTTGCCAGAAGCCGTTGGCGGGTGATGCCGCGCGGGCTGCCGCTATCGTCGACGCCCTGTCTTCATCCAGCCGGGTCATGGTGCACGAAAACTGGCGCTGGCGTGCGACCTACAGAGCGTTGCGGACGGCGCTGAAAGAAAGCCGGATCGCTGCGCCGGGCCGTTTCGAATTCCGCGTTGAAAGCGCCGGTCTCCTGAAAGACGCGAGCGGTCTCTATCCTGCGCTGCAGCGCCAGCCATTTTTCGCCACCATGCCGCGTCTGCTTGTGTTCGAGCTGCTGGTCCATCATCTCGATGTGCTGGCGTTTCTGTTCGGGGATGTCGAAATACTGGCGGCGGAACTCTCGCGTCGATGTCCGGCGGTGATTGGCGAGGATCGCGCGCGGATCGAGCTGATGGCGGGCGGCATGCCCGGCGTCCTGACGGCCGATTTTTGTGTTGAGGGACAACCGGCCGCTCCCAAGGATTTGCTTTTCATCGATGCTGGCGGAAAACCTGTTGTCGATGGCTGGGAATTGAATCTGCCCGGCGCAAACGCGCGCCGCTGGAATCCTGAAGATGCCTATCAGGCGAGTTATACGAGCACCATCTCGCATTTCATCGATTGTCTGGCGGCGGGCACACCTTTCGAGACGCCTCCGCAAGAGGCTCTGAAAACATTGAGGCTTGTCGACCGAATCTACGAAATCGCCGGTTGGCCGTGAGCCTCGCAGGCGCGCGGCATCACTTGGCGGCGTCACCGCCAAGATCGGCGCCCATGCGCACCGAGAGGCGCACGGCGATGCGCTGCACGTTTGAAATAATGCGTGCCTTTTCCTCCTCCGAAACCTGTTCGGCGAGAACACTGACGGCTATGCCGGCCATGGGCCGGTTGCGTGAATCCAGCACCGGCGAGCCGTAGCAGACGATGCCTTCGGCAACCTGCTGGTCATCGACCGAGTACCCTCTGGCGCGTGTCTCGCTCAATTCTCCCAGCAGTTTTTCGACTGATTGCACGCTGTAGGGTGTGCGTGGCGGGGGGAGCCCATCCGCGTACAGGCGTTTCACCTCGAAATCGCTCATGTGGCTAAGGAAGGCTTTCCCGGTTGCCGTGAAAGCAGCGGGCAGGCGCATGCCGGCCTTGAAATCCATTAGCGAATGGCTCACGGCGGAGTTGCGCGCGGCAAGATATACAACCTCGGAACCATCAAGCACGGTGAGGGTGATCGTGGCGCCGGGCAATTCGGTTTCCTGATCCCAGATCGTCGCGAATTCCGCCGCCACGTCAGACTGTTGGGTGAACGCGTTGGACCAGCGCATGACATGCGGCCCGAGCTGGAAAGTCTGGTCCGGGCGGCGGATCAGCAGCTCGAGCTGGACCAGCGTATTGCACAACGTGTGGACCGAGCTTTTGGCGATGCCAAGCTCGCGCGAGAGCTCCGAAAGACTGAGATAAGACTTCGTCCGCGCCACCAGATCGAGGATGCGTGTTGCCCGCTCAACGGCGGGTACGAGCTTCAGATTTGCCTCGGGCCTGTTCATTTACGGTTTCCGAATTAGTCCTTGACAGCCGTCTAACTCATTGCCTACCGTTCTGTCCACTGAAAACTGTTCAGCATATTGAACAGCGGCCACGTCTCAGAATAAGAAACAATAGCGTGACCGTCCCGGAACGACTCGGGGTCTCAGCATATGTGGCTTTTGGGAGGAAGACACATTGGCGATGACAGTCAGGGATTGGGCCGTCCGGTTCAGCGAGGCATCCGATCGCGATCAGACGATCGGCGCCATGGCGCGGTATTTCACCTGCACCTACCTGTGGGACATGGGCAACGCCAAGGTCATCGTGCGGATGGTTGACGGCAAGGTGCACGAGGTCAACATCGACCCGGCTCCCATGGACTCCTACGACTTCGCGCTGAGGGCAAGCCCCCAGACATGGCGCGAGTTCGCCCGTCCCGTTCCCGATCCGATGTATCACGGCATCTGGTCGGCCAGCTTCCGCCGCGATCTCAAGATCGAGGGCAACGTTCTCGTCCTGATGCAGAACCTGCGCAATTTCACCGTCCAGTTCGAACTGCTGCGCAAGGTTGGTGTGCCGGTATGAGCCGCCGCCGGCATTGCGCGGGCATTTGCCGCCTTACTGAAATCTCACGGAGTGCCGCATGGCCAAGCATTCGCCCGTAGTCGGCCGCTATGTGACCATCGAGGTCGACGGCTGCGAGTACAAGGTTTTCTATCTGCGCAACGGTTCGGGCATTCCGCTGGTCTGCCAGCACACGGCGGGCTGCCATAATCACCAGTGGCGCGACCTGCTGGAAGACCCCGAGATCACCGCGAATTACGACGTCATCGCCTATGACCTTGCCCGCCACGGCAAGTCCGATCCCCCGCTCAACAAGGAGTGGTGGAAGGAAGAGTACCGGTTGACCGCCGATCACTACATGAATTTCATCGTCGCCTTCTGCGACGCGCTGGAGCTCGAAGACCCGATTTTCATGGGCTCCTCTTTTGGCGGCAATGTCGCCCTCCAGCTGGCGCTGCATCATCCGGACCGCTTCAAGGCCGTAATTCCCGTCGAGGCGGCCGAGCATGCGCCGGGTTTCTTCCTCGACTGGTGGCGCCACCCCCATGCCAACGCGGCCCAGGTCTGCGCCTCGGGCGTCTGGGATCTGATGGCGCCGCAAAGCCCGGACATGGACCGCTGGCTGACCTGGCACTACTACACGCAGGGCTCCGAGGTCTTCAAAGGCGATCTCTTCTTCTACTCGGTCGATCACGACCTGCGCGGCAAGCTGGGCGGCATCGACACCCGGCGCTGCCCTGTCGTGATGATGACCGGAACCTACGATTACCTGACACCGCCGGAAGCGACCGAGGCCACGGCCCGGCAGATCCCCGGCGGCATCTACATCGAGATGGAAGACATCGGGCACTTCCCGATGTCGGAGAACTATCCGCTGTTCGCGGTCTACCTGAAGGAGGCCCTGCGCCTCATCGGGGAGCGCACGTGAACGCGCGCATTAAACGCGTCGGCAGACATGAAATCCGGGGAATGACTTCATGAAGATCGTGGAATTCGACGACAAGGGCCAGCGCGTCGAAACCGATGCGGGTTCGGTATCCTCGAGCCTTGGTTCGAGCAGCCTTGCGCCGCGCCCGGAAAGGCCGTCGCGGGCGCCCGAAGCCTCACGCCGGGGCCGCAACTCGTCGGGCATCGAGCTTTACATGTTCCAGACCGGAACGCTGCGGACCAAGCTCAAATACATCAAGATGAACCAGGGCGAGAGCGACTTCGAGATCCCGGTTCCCTGGTTCCTGATCAAGCACCCGATGGGCAACGTCGTCATAGACGGCGGCAATGCCATCGAGGTGGCCATCGACAAGCGCGGTCACTGGGGGGCGGTGGTCGATGCCTACGATCCGGTCATGGATGTCGCCGACAATTGCGTAGACCAGTGCAAGATGGTCGGCGTCGATCCGCATTCGGTGCGCTACGTTCTGCAGTCGCATCTGCACCTCGATCACACCGGTGCGATCGGTCATTTCCCCAACGCGCAGATCGTCGTGCAGCGGCGCGAGTATGAATACGCCTACGATCCGCACTGGTTCTCCTCCGGTGCCTACATCCGGGCCGATTTCGACCGCCCCGGCCTCAACTGGAAGTTCCTCGGCGGCGAATACACCGACTTCTATGACCTGTTCGGCGATGGCGTCATCCGCACGATCTTCACGCCGGGTCACGCGCCGGGACACCAGTCGTTCCTGATCAACCTGCCCAAGACCGGGCCGGTGCTGCTGACCATCGATGCCGCCTACACGCTCGATCACTGGGAGAACAAGGCACTGCCGGGTCTCGTCGTGTCGTCTGCGGAGGCGGCCGATTCCGTCGCCAAGTTGCGGCAGGTCGCGAAGGACACAGGCGCCATGGTCGTCACCGGCCACGACCCGGACAACTGGAAGACGTTCCTGAAGGCGCCGCACGATTTCTACGACTGAGGCGGCAGCTTCAGCCGGCCAAGCAAGGCAGGGGAGGACGAAAAGGCGAGGGGAGCCTGAAACGAAACCGGGATGCAAACGGGAACGCCCGCGACGTCCCACACTGAAATCACAAGGGAGGATGAACTCAATGAGAGTATTAGCCACATTGGCGGCCGCGGCAGGTATCCTGCTGTCGGGCGCCATAGCATCCAGCGCCGAGGGCGTGGATGAACTCGATCCGGCGGTAGCCGAAAGGCTTTACAACCCGGACATGCTCGATCCCGCGCAGCCGGTCGAGCCCAGCCCGCTGCGTGACTTCAAGGCCAAGAATCCGCCGCCGTGGAAGATCGGCTACGCCTCGTCCTATGCCGGCAACACCTGGCGCGCCAACGCCATGGATTACCTGCAGAACGTCATTATCCCGAAGTACAAGGAGCTCGGGCTGATCAGCGAGGTCGTCATCACCCAGTCGAACCTCAACGACTCCACACAGATCCAGCAGATGCGCCAGCTTGTCGATCAGGGCGTCGATGCGATCTTCGTGTGCTGTTCCAACCCGACGGCGCTGAACCAGACCGTCCAGTACGCTTATGACAAGGGCGTGCCGACGTTCTCGCTGACCGGTTATCTGACCGCGCCGACCGCGATCAATTCCTCGGTCAACTATCAGGTTGCCGGCTTCGAGATCGGCAAGCGCCTCGCCGAGGAACTCGGCGGCGAAGGTAACGTCCTCGTGGTCGAGGGCATCCCCGGCACGTCCGGCTCCGACAGTCAGGACCGTGGTGTGAAGGCCGGTCTTGCCACCGCGCCCGGCATCAAGGTCGTCGGCTCCATCGCCGGCATGTGGACCGATCAGGTCGCCCAGGGCGAAGTCCAGAAGTGGCTTGCAACGCACCCCGGCAAACTCGACGGCATCGCCGTGCAGTCGGCGGCCGAAATGGGCGTGCTGCGCGCGCTGCAGCAGTCGGGCCGTCAGGGCGTGAAGGTCACCGTCGGCGGTGAGCGCGGTGCGCTGTGCACCTGGCGCAAGAACCCCGACCTGATCGACAGCGCCGTGCAGACATGGCCCCCCGGCGACGACATCGCGCTGATCTGGGACATCATGATGCGTACACTGCTCGGCCAGGGTCCGAAGGTGCAGTCGGTCCTCGTCGATCCGGTGATCATCACCCATGACGACGTCAAGGCGCTGCTGGCGGAAGACTGCGACGAGAATGCTCAGGACTGGCTCAATGTCGGCAAGGACAAGTGGGGTTCGTCGGCTTACCTCGACCAGTTCTTCGTCAACCCGGCCGACCCGGCCGACTACAAGAAATAATCGCGATACGGGCCGCCGGGAGCTTCCCGGCGGCCTCAACATCTGAAACCCGGATTTAGCGTTTGATGTCGCCGCAACCTGAAGAAAAAACACAGGCCGCACCGCGTCGCGAGACGATCGTCGTGCGCAATGTGAAGAAATACTTCGGGCCGACCCGTGCGCTTGATGGCGTGAGCTTTTCCGCGCGCGCCGGCGAGATTCACGCGGTGGTGGGCGGCAATGGCTGCGGCAAGAGCACGCTGGCCAAGGTGGTTTCCGGCATTCTTCCAATCGACAGCGGTTCTGTCTCCATCCTGGGGGAAACACCTTCAACGCCGGCGGAGAGCCGGGCTCTCGGCATCTCCACCGTCTATCAGGAGGTGCTCGTCGCCGACGAGAGTTCGGTCGTCGACAACATTTTCATGGGTGCTGACGCGCTGTTCTCCAAGACGCTGTCCTACGAGCGCAAGGTGGCGCGGGCCAGCGAACTGATGCGCGAACTGTGCGGCGAGCCGATCGACCCGCACGCGATTGTCGGAACCCTGCCGCTTGGTATCAAGCAGTGGATCACAATTGCCCGCGCCATGCTCAGTGATCCGAAGATCCTGATCCTCGATGAAAGCTCCGCCGCGCTCGATTTCGACAGCACCGAGCGGCTGTTCGCGCGTATGCGCGCGATGCGAGATGCGGGTACAACCGTGCTGATCGTCACGCACCGGATTGCCGAACTGATCCGCATTTCCGACCGCGCGACCGTGCTGCGCGACGGGCGAGATGTCGGTGTATTGGAAAAGGAAGAGATCACCGAAAAGAACCTGCTGGCGCTGATGACCGGTGACGAGGAAGCCGGCGCCCATCACGATCAGCATGGTCCCCAGCCGACGGATGATGCGCTCGCCATGAAGGCCAGCGGCATCGCGGTCTGGCCGGGCGGCAAGACGTTCGATTTCAACCTGCGCCATGGCGAGATTGTCGGCATTGCCGGTCTCGACGGGCAGGGGCAGGATGCCTTCGTGCGGGTCATTGCCGGTGTCGAGCCGGCGCAGGCCGGGCTGGTTCAGGTTGCCGACCGCCACGGCGAACTGAACCCGGTACGCAGCCTTGCCGATGCGGTCGCGAACCGCGTCGTCTATGTTTCCGGCGACCGCAAGCGTGAGGGCATCTTCGCCTCTCTCTCGATCTTCGAGAACATGGTCATGCCGCTCTACCGCGAGAAGAAGCGGGCCGGGATTCTGGGCATCATCGACCGCGCGACACTGTCTACGCTGTTCAAGCGCGAGGCCGACAATCTCCTCATCAAGTTCGGCATGAAGGAAGACCTGATCACCTCGCTGTCGGGCGGTAACCAGCAAAAGGTGCTGATCGGGCGCGGCTTCGCCATGCGCCCCGACATCATCGTGCTGAACGATCCCGCGCGCGGCATCGACGTCGGCGCAAAGAACGAGCTTTACAAGCACCTGCGCACCTTTGCCGAAGAGGGCAAGTCGGTCGTCTACATGTCGTCGGAACTTGAGGAATTCATTGGCTTTGCCAGCCGCGTCATCGTGTTCCGCGACGGCGCGCCCTTCGATGCGTTCGACGGGCGCAAGCTCGACCCCAAGGCGATCCTCGAAGCCATGTTCGGCCAGACCGACGGCAGCGGTTTGAGCAACGGGCAGGGCATCGCGGCGGATGTGGATAATGAGGTTTCAGGCCGGACCACAGATGGCGTCAAGGTCGCGGTCGAGGTGCCCGAAGACATCCGCGCGGAAATGAAGGCACGCACGCAGGCCGCTGCCAGCGGAATTACCGTTCCCGAAGAACACGGCGCCATTGTCCCCATGCAGCGGCCGCGCACACCGGCGGCGGCCAAACTGATCCGCATTGTCGAGTTCGATGCGAAGACCGGCGCGGCGAAGAGTATCGGGCGATGAGCGACGTAACCGCCAACATCGCCATAGGGGCGGAAACGAAAGAGGCCGAACCGGCGCAGGGCGGACGGGCGAACCCGTTCCTGTTGGTGCCGATCACGCTGTTCTTCGGCCTGCTCGGACTGGCGGTGCTGCGTTCGCCGAGCCTGATGACGAGCAACGGCATCGGCAGCGCGATCATCGTCGCGACGCCGCTGGTACTTGCGACCTATGCGCTGATGGCCTCGGTCATCGCCGGGCGGGGCACGGTCGATCTCTCCATCGGCCCGCTGATCGGCTTCGTCAACGTAACGCTGATTCAGCTGCACGGCGCTGGTATCCTGGAAAATCCCTTTGCTGTCTTCGGCTACGCGATTGCCGTCGGCGCGCTGTACCAGTTCCTGTTCGCGCTGGTGGTTATCTATATCCGGGTACAGCCGATCATCGTTTCGCTATCGGGCTATCTGGCGCTTTCGGGCATCAACCTTGTCATCCTGCCGCGCCCCGGCGGCCTTGCGCCGCAATGGATGTCGGAATGGGGCCTGGGCACGACGATCTTCTCGCCGGTATTGCTGATCCTTGTTCTGGCGACCATTGGCTGGCTGCTGTTCACCCAGACCGCGTTTTTCACGCACCTGCGGCTGATGGGATCGGACGAGCGCGCCGCCTATACCAGCGGCGTGCCGATCTACCTCGTGCGCATCGGCGCACATCTGATTTCGGGCTGCTTCGCGGGCCTTGCAGCGATCACCTTCACAGCGCTGATTTCGTCGGGCGATCCCTCGCAGGGCACGACCTATACGCTGATCGCGGTCACCGCGCTGGTGCTGGGCGGGGCATCGCTCGCCGGCGGGCGGGGCGGGGCGTTCGGCTCCTTCCTCGGCGCGGTCAATCTCTACCTGATCACCTTCGTGCTGGCGACGTTCAACTTCGGCGCGGTGCAGAGCTTCGTCACCAGCCTTGCCTATGGCACGATCCTGGTTGCCTCGTTGCTGCTGACGCTGCTGATCCCCTTCATCCAGCGCCATATCCGCAACTTCTCGCCGGTGCTCTACTTCGTTTCCCTGTCGGTGATCGCGCTCGGCGTCATCCTGCACGCGACGAACGACTATCAGAACCGCGCGCCCGCCGAGACGCCGACGCCGCAAGCCTTCGTCAGGCTGGAACCGATCCCGCCGCAGAACCTCTATGTCGCGCCGCTTGAAGTTCCTGCCGTAGGTGAGGAGGAGAAGGCCCTCCGCAGCTTCGCGGCACCGTTCGTCCTGTCGTCGATACTGCTCGTCGTCATCGCCGTCTTCGTCCGCGTTGCCGTCTCGCAGTCCGACCGGAAAACGATTGCGCCCGCCGTCGTGGTGGTGATCTCCGCGCTGGTGCTGCTGGGTGCTTACATGATGCGGCAGGCAAACGTTGAAACGCCGCCGGCTCGGCCCGCGCTTCAGGAGGCGCCCGTATGACCGCCGCCTTCGAAACACAGACCCCGAAACTCGGCTTGCCGGCAACCATCATCGGCCTTGCGGCGGGTATCGCGCTGACCGCGATCGGCGTGATCTTCGGCTTCGTTCAGGGACTGAGCGTCCAGCTCATCATCCTGTCGGCAATCGCGACGCTGGCCGCTTTTACCTGGGGCTGGCGTTTCGTGCTCGGCCAGTTCATCAGCGAAGGCCCGCCCGTTGCCGAAGGCGAGATCAGCGAAGCGCGCAAGACATGGCTGCAGTTCCGGCCCGCGATCTACGGGCTGATCGTGATCCTGCTCGCCTTCCTTGCGCTGTCGCTGACGATCGAAGGCTTTTTCAATGTCTGGAACGTTGTCTCGCTACTGATCCTGCTGACCATCATCGTGCTGACCCGCACGCTTGGCCGGCAGTTTCAGGAAAACCGCTCCGCCTTCATCGGCATCATGGTGCTGTCGGGACTGTTCTCCATCGGCGCGATGAACATCGAGGGTTTCGCATCAGCCATCAACATCAAGTCGATGCTGCTGTTTGCATCCTTCCTCGGCATCGCCTCGGTTGGCCAGACCCTTGTCGCGCTGCTTGGCGGGCTGGACCTGTCCATTCCCTTCATCATCGGCGCCGCCAATGTCGGGCTGCTCTATCTCATCGGCCTTGGCGTGCCGCCCTGGCTTGCGGTGATCCTGGTGCTTGCCATCGGTGCGCTGCTCGGCGTCATCAACGGTTTTCTCAGCTACCGGCTTCAGGGGCAGGCGCTGATCGTGACGCTTGGAACAGGCTTTGCGATTTCCGGCGGCGTGCAGATCCTCACCTCCATCGGCTCCGCCTATAGCGGCAACGTGTTCGGCACCGTGCCGCCCTGGCTGTCGAACCTCGCCGCGATGAACGGCTCCACCTTCGGGCTGCCATTCCCGCCGGTCATCGCCATCTGGGGGGCGCTGGCGATGATCCTGATCCTCGGCATGCGTTACACGCTGTATGGCCGCTACCTCTATGCGCTGGGCGTAAACCGGACCTCTGCAAAGCGCGTGATGATTTCCGAGCTCGCCTACTGGGTGATGATGTATGCGATCTCCGGCTTTTTCGCTGCGATGACCGGCAGCCTGCTGCTCGGCTGGTCCGGTGGCGGCTTCATCGGTGTCGGCGACCAATACCTGTTCCTGACGCTTGCCGCTGTCGTCGTCGGCGGCACCTCGCTGCTCGGCGGCCAGGGCGGCTACGGCTTCACCGTCATCGGCGTGCTGGTGCTTCAGGTCCTGTCCTCGTTCCTGATCGGCATCGGGCTCGATTTCGAATGGCAGCAATTCATCTTCGGACTTCTGATCCTGCCGATGGTGGCGCTCTACGCGCGCTCCCCGCACATCAGGACGCAAATCTAATGGAACTGAGCATGAACGATTTCCGATTGACCATGGGGGACGCCTGAGATGGCCGTGTATGAGACAGCGGACCTGACCGCGGCGAGCTATTCGACAGCCGTATTCGGCCTCGCGGCAACAGCCGCCTTCCTGCTGCTGGGTACCGCCTGGGTCGGGCGCACGTGGAAGGTGACGGTGGCGCTCTGCGCCCTTGCCGCGCTCGTCGGCGTCGGCGCCGTTTATGAGGCGCGGGCTGCCTGGCTTGCCGCTGGCAAGGTACCCATCGTCTATCACTATGTCGGCTGGGCGGTGTCGATGCCGCTACAGGTGCTGGCACTCTATTTCTATGCGGGCCGGGAAGGAAAACTCGGGATCGGGCTGTTCTGGCGCCTGGTCGTCGTCTCCATCCTGATGGTCTTCGTGCGCTATCTGGGCGAAGCCGCCTACATGCACGCAACGCTCGCCTTCCTGATCGGGCTCGTGTTCTGGCTCTACATTCTCGGCGAGCTGTTCTTCGGGCGCATGGACGAGGCGGTTCGCGCCTCGATGAGCGATCCCGTAAAGCGCGGCTACTTCTGGCTGCGCCTCATCGTCACCGTCGGGTGGGCGATCTACCCGCTCGGCAATTTCATCACCTCCTTCGGTGGTTATGTCGACACCGGTGCTTTGAGTGTCGCCTACAATATCGCCGATTTTCTCAACCGGATGGCGTTCGGCGTCGCGGTGCTTGCCGCCGCGATGCTCGATGGCGAGGAGCGGAAAGATGGCTGATCTCCGCTCAAGCACGCTTACGCCCTCCAACCAGCCGACCAGTGAAGGAACACTCCAATGACGGGTGCGGATATCATTGCCATCATCATCCTTGCGGCGATCGTCATCGCGGTTTGCGCCTATCTGCTGCATTGGCTCTACCGCAGGTCGACGAAGGATATTTCGTTCGTGCGCACCGGCTTCGGCGGCGAAAAGGTCGTCATGGGTGGGGGCGCGTTCGTGCTGCCGATCTTGCACGACATCACCGAAGTGAACATGAACACGCTGCGTCTGGAGGTGATCCGGGCGCGCGAGAAGTCGCTCATCACCAAGGATCGCATGCGCATCGAACTCACCGTCGAGTTCTATGTCCGCGTCTCGCCCGATGATGCGGCCGTCGCAACGGCGGCGCGCTCGCTCGGCAACCGGACCATGCATGCCGAACAGCTCAAGGAGTTGATCCAGGGCCGTTTTGTCGATGCCATGGGCGGTGCGGCCGCGAAGATGACGCTGGAGCACATCCATGAGCACCGTCAGGATTTCGTCAAGGAAGTGAAGAAGGAAGTCGCCGAGAGCCTTGCTCTTGATGGTCTGGAGCTGGAGTCGGTGTCGCTGACCTCGCTCGACCAGACCGACATTTCCCTGTTCGATCCCTCCAATACCTTCGACGCGGAAGGCCTGACGATCCTCACCGAGCAGATCGAAAGCCGCAAGAAGAAGCGCAACGACATCGAGAAGGACACGATGATCTCGATGCGCACCAAGAACCTGGAGGCGGAAAAGCGCGCCCTGGAAATCGACCGCGATACAGAATACGCACGCCTTGCTCACGAGGCCGAGGTGTCGATCCACCGGGCGCAGCGCAAGTCGGAGATCGCAAGCGAGAACGCCGCGCGCGAGCGCGAGATCGAGGCAATCAAGCTGAAGGAGCGCGAGGAGGTCGAGAAGACCCGCATCGACATGGAGCGCGAGATCGAGCGCCTCGAGATCAAGCGCAGGGAAGCGCTTCAGATCGACGAGCAGGAACGCGAGATCGCCGTCTCGATGAAATCGAAGGAGCGCTCGGACGCGCAGGCGATTGCGGAAGCGGCCCGCGCCAAGATGATCGAGGCGCAGGAGCGCGTGCAGACGATCCGCGATACCGAGATCGCCAACCGCCAGAAGTCGATCGAACTGATCGAGGCGCAGAAGGCGGCCGAATCCGAGGCGACGCGCCTGCGCATCCTTGCCGAGGCCGAGAAGGTCGCGTCCAAGGACAAGGCCGATGCCGACCGCATTGCGGTGGCGGCCCTTGCCGAACGCTACAAGGTTGAGGCCGAGGGCAAGCAGAAGCTCAACGAGGCGGAGAACCTGCGTTCCGACGCAAGCCGCCGCAGCGCCCTGCATCGCTCGCTGGTGGAGAAGCTGCCCGACATCATCCGCGAAAGCGTCAAGCCGATGGAGAAGATCGACGGCATCAAGATCCTCCATGTCGACGGCATGCCGGGCTTCTCCGGTGCCGGCGGGACGGACGGCAGGGGCGGTGGAAATGGCGGCGAGGACGGCAAGGGGCCGCGCGACGGCAATCTCGCCGATCAGGTCGTGTCATCCGCGCTGCGCTATCGCTCGCAGGCGCCCTTCGTCGATCAGTTGCTCGGCGAGATCGGCCTCAGCCCCGACAGCATCCACCGCACGCACACGCTGCAGGATTTGTCCAAGGTGGTCTATTCGGAGCCCAATCCGCCGTCGCCCGAGCCGAAAGCAAAGCCGAAGGCCGGAAAGAGCAAGAGCGATAGCTGAGTAGATGACGCGCAAGGCCGGCCCGTCTGGCCTTAAGCAAATCCAGGAAAAGTGGGTGCCGGTTTTCCGTCCGGATTTGCGTTTAGGAATGGATCTAGGACCAATAGATGTCGTCGCCGAAGACCGTTGATCGCGACCTGCTCGTCTTTTCGATATGGGCCGTGTTGGGTTTCCTGGGGGCGGGCTTTCTTCTGGAAGGCCTGACCCGGGACGCCTATTGGGTCTCGCTTATCGGCATCGCGATCATTGTCGCCGCCTTCATTGCCCACATCATCGTCAACGCGGTCTTCGATACCGGGTTTGCCAACGGCGAGGTTGCGCTTGGTATCGGCGGCTTCGGGCTGCTCGCCTTCGTGTTCATCGCAAGCTGGTTCACCGGCGGCATGTCCATGGCGGATTTCTGGTCGGGCCTGACACTGTTCTCGGTGCTTGCCGCCGGATTGTTCATCTACCTGTCGACACGGCACGGTCTGCGCGGCGCCTTCTCCAAGTTTCATATCAAGCCGAGCGATGGTGCATGATGAGCGGGACAGCTTCATCGGCATGGCTCCCGCTCTACGGGCTGTTCTATGTCGCCGTCATGCTCCACTGGGCACGCGTGGCGGCGCGCGAGAACGGCGACTATCAGACCTTCTTTTCAGCAGGCCACTCGCTGGCGCCGTGGGTGTCGGTGCTGGTACTTGCGGGCGCCAGCCTGTCTGGCTGGTTTGTGCTCGGCGGCAGCGGCATCGTTGCGGCCCATGGCTTCTCTTTTCCATCGGTTCTGGTCGCCGGCGTTTCGCTGGCGCTGCCGGGCGTGTTCTTCTTCAAGCGCATCTGGTTCGTCGGACAGCGGCTGCGGCTGTCGTCGCAGGCCGAGGTTTTCCGCAGCTATTACGAGAGCCATTTCCTGGTTGTCGTCTCGACGCTGATTGCCCTGGTCTTCGCGGTTGGTTTTGCCGGCCTGCAGATGCGGGCGTTGTCGCAGATCATCGAAACGCTCACCGGCGGAACGGTGTCGGTGCTGTCCGCAAGCGTCGTGCTCGGCTTCATCCTGTTTGCGGGAAGCGCCATTGGCGGCATGCGCGCCATCGGCTATTTCGGCGTCATCCAGACCGTCTGCGCCTATGCCGCAACCGTCACGCTGGCGGGCTTCGTGCTGTTCTGGAGCGGCGGCTTCGCGGCGCTCAACAACGGACTGTCCGCGCTTGCCGCAACGCCGGAGGGCGCGGCGAAGTTCCTCGTTTCCGGCGTCATTCATTTCACCGCCGGACTTGGCCGGGGCGGGGAACTGGCAACCGCCAATACCGCCGTTGCGAACCTGAGCCTTGCGCTCGCCTTCATGGGGTTCCAGGCAAGCCCGCTGGCGCTCAAGATCGTGCTGTCGACGCGCAATGCCAACGGCTTCGGCGCAGGTCAGACCTGGGTGCTTGCCGGCGCCTTCGGCGGGCTGATCGCTTTTGCGGTCGCCATCATCGGCGCCATGGGCCTGATCCATCCCGCGCTGTCGGTCGAGGCCATGCTGGCGCGATTGCAGGAAGGTTCGCCGTGGTTTGCAGCAACCGTTTTCATCGGCATAGCCGCCGGTGTGCAGTTGCTGGCCGGCCTTGCGCTGCTGACGGCCGCCGAAAGCGCGGTGCGCCATGTCTACAAGCCGTACTTCCACAGCACGCTGTCGCGGCGCGCGACCGTGACCCTGACGCGCGTAGCCATCGCGGTCCTGATCCTCGTTACGGTGCTGATGCAATCGCTGACGCCGGTGGCGCTGTCGGCCATCGCCGCGTTGGCGCTGCCATGCGCTTTTCAGCTCTGGACGCCGCTGCTCGGCGTCACGTGGCTGCGCTGGATCACGCGGCCGGCCGCCGCAACCGGTGTCGGGTTCGGGCTTGCCGGTGTGCTGCTGACCGAACCGTTCGGCTATCAGGTTCTGTCCTTCCTCGGGCTGGAACTGCCCTGGGGACGCTGGCCGTGGACAATACACTCTGCGGCCTGGGGCATGGCGGCGAACCTCGCAGCCGTGCTGATCATCTCGGCGATCACCAACCGCGACGCCTTCGGCGCGGAAGCGCGCGAGGCGCGGGACTTCCTGTACAATACGCTGCGGACTTCCAAACGCTCTCATGGCCTGCGTTCAACGGCGTGGTCCGCGGCGCTGATCTGGCTGTTTCTGGCGCTTGGGCCCGGCCTCATTTTCGGTAACGCGGCTTTCGGCAAGGCAGGCGCGGAAGGTGCGGTCTGGCTGGTCGGAATGCCGTCGCTATGGGCCTGGGCGCTGGCTTCGTGGGTCACCGGGGTCGGGCTGGTCTGGTTTCTTGCCTACAAGATGGAAATGGCAAGCCCGTACCGGCACGCGATACCCGCCTACGAGCCGCCGCCGCGCCTGCGCCGCGACCAGAGCGCCACGGAGCAGGAGCGCTTGCGCATTCTTGTCATCACAGGTGCGGCAGCCTTCGTGCTGATCGTGCTCATCGCATTCAGCTTCGGCGGATAGGCCGGAGCGAAGCAAATTAAAAGGAGGGCCACATGCAGCCGTTCACATTCAATACCTCGAAGAGCATCCAGTTCGGTCCCGGCCTGCTCGGCAAGATCGGTGAACTGGTGCGCGGCAGCATCGGCGAGCGGGTGATGCTGGTGACCGATCCGGGCATGGTGAAGACCGGTATCGTCGACCGCGCGCTCGAGGCGCTCAAGGCCGCCGGTGTCGCCGTCGAGGTTTTCAGCGATGTTGAGGCCGACCCGCCGGAACACATTATCCTTACGGCGGCGGAGCAGGCCAAGGGCGCGGACGTTGAAGGTATCGTCGGCCTCGGCGGCGGCTCGTCGCTCGATGTGGCCAAGCTCGTTGCCGTGCTCGCCATGGGCAAGGAAAACCTGAAAGACATCTACGGTGTCGGCAATGCCAAGGGGCCGCGCCTGCCGCTGATCCTGGTGCCGACAACCTCGGGCACAGGCTCGGAAGTAACGCCGATTTCGATTGTCACGACGGGCACCAACGAGAAGATGGGCGTGGTGTCGCCGGTCATCCTGCCGGACATCGCGTTGCTTGATCCCGAACTGACGCTTGGCCTGCCGCCGCACATCACCGCGGCAACCGGCATAGATGCCATGGTGCATGCGATCGAAGCCTATGCTTCCGCGAGCCCCAACAACAATCCCGTCTCGCGCATACTGGCCGGCCAGGCGCTGACGCTGATGGGCCGTTCGGTGCTGAAGGCCGTGCATGAAGGTTCGGACATGGACGCGCGTTCCGACATGCTGCTCGGCTCCATGCTGGCGGGGCAGGCCTTCGCCAATTCGCCCGTCGCCGCCGTTCATGCGCTGGCTTATCCGCTCGGCGGGCATTTCCATATCCCGCACGGGCTTTCCAACGCGCTGGTGCTGCCCCATGTTTTGCGGTTCAACGCCGCGACGACGCCGCAGCCCTATGCCGAAATCGCGCCTTTTGCTTTCCCGGAGCTTGCCAAATATGAGGGGCAGGAAAGAGCGGCGGCTTTCTGCGATGCGCTGGCGGACCTGTCGAAGGCCTGCGGGCTTCAGCAAAGCCTGCGGGAGATGAATATTGCAGAAGACTTCCTGCCCAGGCTCGCGTCGGATGCGATGAACCAGACGCGCCTGCTTGTAAACAATCCCCGGCCTGTTACAGAAGCCGACGCGCTCGCGATCTATCAGGCCGCATACTGAGACAAACACAAAAAAGTACAATGGAGAGGCATCATGTCGCTAAATCTGAAGGATCCCGAGCTGCTGGAGTCGCGTGGCCTGGTCGGTGGCAAGTGGAAAGATGGCAAGAAAACGTTTCCCGTCATCAATCCCGCCAATGGCGAGGAGGTGACCCGCGTCGCCGATCTCGGCGCCGAGGATGTGCGCGAGGCGATCGATGCGGCCTATGAGGCGCAGAAGAGCTGGCGCGCCATGACCGCCAAGGAGCGCTGCGCGATCCTGCTCAAGTGGAACGATCTGATGCTTGAGAACGCCGATGATCTCGCTCTCATCCTGACGGCCGAGATGGGCAAGCCCCTCGCCGAGGCGAAGGGCGAGATCGCCTATGGTGCGAGCTTCGTGCAGTGGTTCGCCGAAGAGGCGCGCCGCGTTTATGGCGACATCATTCCCGGTCACCAGACAGACAAGCGCATCGTCGTCTTGAAACAGCCCATCGGCGTTGTCGGCTCGATCACGCCGTGGAACTTCCCCAATGCGATGATTGCCCGCAAGGCAGGGCCGGCGCTGGCGTCCGGCTGCGCCTTCGTCGGCAGGCCTGCGGAAAAGACCCCGCTGTCGGCACTCGCCATGGCCAAGCTGGCGGAGCGCGCCGGCGTTCCCGCCGGCATCTTCAGCATCGTGCCGGGATCGGATTCCAGGGGCATGGGGCTGGAACTTTGCACCAACCCGAAAGTGCGCAAGCTGACCTTCACGGGGTCGACCGAGGTGGGGCGCATCCTGATGAAGCAGTGCGCCCACGACATCAAGAAGCTGTCGCTGGAACTTGGCGGCAATGCGCCGTTCCTGGTTTTCAACGACGCCGATATAGACAAGGCGGTCGAGGGCGCGCTGATCGCCAAGTACCGCAACTCCGGCCAGACCTGCGTCTGCGCCAACCGCATCTATGTTCAGAGTGGCGTGGTCGATGAGTTCGCGGAGAAACTGGTCAAGGCGACCGAGAAGCTCAAAGTCGGCGACGGCACGGCCGAGGGCGTCAACATCGGTCCGCTGATCGACGAGGAGGGCCTTGCCAAAGTCGAGGATCACGTCAAGGACGCGACGTCGAAGGGCGCGACCGTTCTCACTGGCGGCAAGCGCTCGGAGCTTGGCGGCACCTTCTACCAGCCGACGGTGTTGAAGGGCGTGAAGGAAGGCATGAAAGTCCTCAGCGAAGAGACCTTCGGTCCCGTCGCTCCGATCATCTCCTTCGACACTGTGGACGAGGCGATATCGATGGCCAATTCCACCGAGTTCGGGCTTGCGGCCTATTTCTACAGCCGCGATCTGTCGACCGTGTGGAAGGTCTCCGAGGAGATTGAAAGCGGCATGGTCGGCGTCAACACCGGCCTGATCTCAACCGCCGAAGCTCCCTTCGGGGGCATCAAGTCATCCGGCCTCGGGCGCGAGGGCTCGAAATACGGAATGGATGAGTTCCTGGAGATCAAATACGTCTGCATGAGCATATAAGGATAGATCGGTAAGAGCGTTTCTTGCGCTGTGTGTGTAGATCATCCTGTTGATATATAATCGCTATTGCGGATTCTGTTTGCAGTGTTGGGGCTTTAGGGCGGCTTGCGTCCGGGCCCTGACATGAGCGTTTTCATCTCCGGAATGAACATAACATAGGATTATACATATAAGCGAAAACGGCATTTGACCGTGCGATTGCTGCACCGCATGCTTTCTTCAGGGTGATGGAAAGAAAGTGGAGGTTCCCTGCAATGAAACGCTTATTGACTTTGACTGCTCTCGCCTCGTGCCTGGCGCTCGGCACGGCGCAGGCGCAGGAAAAGACGATTTATCTGGGCGGCTATGGCGGCTCGTTTGAAACGCTCTTGAAAGAGAAAATTCTGCCGCCGTTCGAAGCGGAGACCGGCGCGAAAATCGTCTACGTGCCAGGCAACTCGACAGATACGCTCGCCAAGCTTCAGGCCCAGAAAGGCGCTCAGGAACTGGATGTCGCCATCCTCGATGACGGTCCGATGTTCCAGGCCATCGACTTCGGCTTCTGCACCAAGATCGAGGACGCCGCGATTTTCGACGACGTCTACGACATTGCCAGGATGAACACCGACAAGGCGATTGGCGCCGGCTTCGTTGCGACCGGCTTTGCGTACAACGCCGAATATTTCGAGAAGGAGGGCTGGGACCCGCCAAGCTCGTGGAACGATCTCACCGACCCCAAATACGCCGGCAAGCTCGTCGTTCCGCCGATCACCAATACCTATGGCCTGCATGCGCTTTGGATGATGGCCAAGCTCAACGGCGGCGACGAGAAAAACATCGAGCCGGGCTTCAAGGTCTTCGAGGATACAATCGCGAAGAACGTGCTCGCCTTCGAGCCGTCCTCGGGCAAGATGTCCGAACTGTTCCAGAACGGCGAAATCGTGCTTTCGGTCTGGGGTTCGGGGCGTCTCAAGTCTCTGGCCGATACCGGCTTCCCGGGCAAGTTCGCCTATCCCAAGGAAGGCGCTGTCGCACTGATGGTTGCCGTCTGTCCGGTCGTGGACAGCGATGTGCCGGAGCTGTCCCAGAAGCTGGTGCAGCATTTCCTCAAACCCGAAAATCAGGTCCTTCTGGCGGAGACCGTCGGCTTCGGTCCGGTCAACACCAAGGCCGAGCTTCCGCCGGAACTGGCCGAAGTGCTGCCCTATGGCACCGAGCGCATCGAAGCCATGAACGCGATCGACTGGACGATTGTGAACCCGGCGCGCGGCGAGTGGACCAAGCAGTGGACGCGCCGCGTCGAGCAGTAGAAGCATCAACATGATCGGACGGGGCAGCATCAAGTCGCTGCCCCGTTCCCAACCGGCTGCAACGGGGCGCTCCATGTCTTTTCTCAGGCTCAAGAACCTGACCAAACGTTTTGGTGACTTCGTCGCTGTCGACGACCTGTCCCTGGATATCGAAAAGGGCGAGTTCGTTTCGCTGCTCGGGCCATCGGGCTGCGGCAAGACGACGACCCTGCAAATGATCGCCGGGCTGCACGATCCGTCCGCCGGCTCCATCGAGCTTGAAGGCAGGGATCTGACCCATGTGCCGCCGAACAAGCGCGGCCTTGGCATCGTGTTTCAGAGCTATGCGCTGTTTCCGCATCTGACGGCCTTCGAGAATATCGCGTTCGGGCTGGAGATGCGCGGCGTCTCGCCAGGTGAGCGCGACGAACGCGTCAGGCGCGCCCTCGATCAGGTGCGCCTGTCGGCTTTCGCCGACCGCCACCCCAAGGCGCTGTCGGGCGGCCAGCGCCAGCGTGTTGCGCTGGCGCGCGCGCTTGTCATCGAGCCGCCTGTGCTCCTGCTTGACGAGCCGCTGTCCAACCTCGACGCCAAGCTTCGCGAGGAGATGCAGCTTGAACTGCGCATCCTGCAGCAGAACATCGGCGTCACCACCATTCTCGTGACCCACGACCAGTCCGAGGCGCTTTCCATGAGCGACCGGATCGTGGTCATGAACCGGGGCAAGGCGATCCAGATCGACTCCCCGCTTTCGCTCTATGAAGCGCCGGGCGATGCCTTCGTCTCCGGCTTCGTCGGCAAGACGAATCTGATGGAAGGCGAGGTCTCCGGCCCCAAGGCCGTGACGGTGAATGGCAAACGCTTGACCGCCGGCCACGGCGGGCTGTCCAAGGGCACGTCGGTGCGCGTTTCGCTGCGGCCGGAAAAACTTATTCTGGGCAAGCCATCGCGCGGCCTGACGGGCAAGATCGGCGCCGCCGTGTTCCATGGAAGCCACTGGCTTTACACGCTGGATACACCGCTCGGCGACATGATCGCGGTTACGCCGAACACCGGGGAAGCGCCGTGGAAATCCGGCTCCAGCGTGTCGTTGTCATGGCCGGACGGGGCCTTGCGCGTACTGCCGGTGGAGGCGGGCAATGGCTGAAGCGAGCCGCAGCAACGCGCCGTGGCTGTTGAGCGGGCCGGGACTGGTGCTGTTTGCCGCATTGCTCGGCACACCGCTGATCCTCACGGTAATCCTGAGCTTTTACCAGTTCGATTATTCCATCGGCGGCATCAAGCCGGCCTTCAGCTTCGAGAACTACCGCGACGTTCTCACCGACCCGTATTTCCACAAGATCTTCGGGCGCACCTTCGGCGTATCGCTGATAGTCACCGTCTTCTGTGTGCTGATCGGCGCGCCGGAGGCCTACATCCTCAACCGGATGCGCAACCCGTGGAAGTCGCTCTTCCTGCTGGTGGTGATCGGGCCGTTGCTGATTTCGGTCATCGTGCGCACGCTTGGATGGGCTCTGCTGTTCGGCGGGCAGGGCGGCATTTCAACCGTGCTGCAATGGCTCGGCATCGTCGATGAACCCGTCAGCCTGATGTTCACGATGACCGGCATGACCATCGCGCTGGTGCACGTACTGGTGCCCTTCATGGTGCTGGCCGTCTGGGCCTCGCTGCAGCGGCTCGACCCGCAGGTGGAGGATGCCGCCCTCTCTCTTGGTGCGAGTCAGGCAACCGTCCTGCGCCGCATCGTTCTGCCGCAGATCATGCCGGGCATTCTGTCGGGAAGCCTGATCGTCTTTTCGCTCACGGCGAGCGCTTTCGCGACCCCCTCGATCATCGGCGGGCGGCGCATGAAGGTCGTCTCGACCACGGCCTATGACGAATATCTCTCGACGCTGAACTGGCCGTTGGGCGCAGCCATCGCCATTGTGCTGCTGATCGCGACCGCCATCATTATCATGAGCTACAACCGGCTCATCGAACGGCGCTATGCGCGCGTTTTCGAGTGAGGTGACACATGCGCAGAAACGGTCTCATCTCGCTCATCTTCCACACTCTGTTCATTATCTTCATCGTCGCGCCATTGCTCGCGGTGGTGGCGGTGTCCTTCACCGGCAAGGGCTATCTTTCCTTGCCGACGGACGGTCTGTCGCTGCGCTGGTTCCGCACGATCTGGGAATATCCCGGCTTCATCGATGCTTTCTGGATGAGCCTCTATCTCGGCATCGCTGCCTCGACTATCGCGGTCGCCGTCGCGGTTCCTGCGGCGATTGCCATCGGGCGGTATGACTTCCGTGGCCGCGAGGGCGTCATGGCGGTGTTTCTGTCACCACTGATGATCCCCTCGGTGGTGCTTGGCGTGTCGTTCCTGCGTTTCTTCAACCAGGTCGGCATCTCTGGCACCTTCATCGGCATTACACTGGCCCACGTCATCATGGTTATGCCCTATGCGGTCCGCCTTGTGCTGGCCTCGGTGACGGGCATGCCGCGCGATGCGGAACAGGCCGCCGCGACGCTCGGCGCATCGAACTGGACCGTGTTCCGCCGCATCACCCTGCCGCTGATCCTGCCCGGCATCGCAGGCGGCTGGCTGCTCGCTTTCATCACCAGTTTCGACGAAGTCACCATGAGCATCTTCGTCGCGTCTCCGGAGACGATGACGCTCCCCGTTCGCATGTATCACCACATCGCCCAGACCATCGATCCTCTGATCGCTGCGATCTCGACGCTGCTGATGGGCGCGACCGTGCTGCTGCTCGTGTTGCTGGACCGGCTCTACGGTCTCGACCGGGTTCTTGTCGGCAAGGGCTGAGGCGATGGCGGACAGCGCATATGCTGTGATCGGCGGCGGGCTGGTCGGAATGGCAATCGCCTGGGGGCTGGCAAACCGCGGCAAGCAAGTCACCGTCTTCGACGAGGGCGACAGGGGCTTCCGCGCCTCGCGCGGCAATTTTGGTCTGGTCTGGGTCCAGAGCAAGGGCCTCAACATGCCGGACTATTCGCGCTGGAGCAGGCTGTCGGCGCAGCTCTGGCCGAAGCTGAGTGAAGAACTGGGTAACGTATCCGGCACCGATCTCGAACTCTCCCAGCCAGGCGGCATTCACCTCTTTCTCGACGAGGACGAGGCCGAGAAAGCCGTCGCCGACATGGAGAAACTGCGTGCCGCGCTCGGTGGCGACTATCCGTTCGAATATCTCGGGCATAACGCGGTCAAACGGATCATTCCCGAAATCGGTCCCGAAGTGGTCGGCGCGCTGCATAGCCCGATGGACGGCCACGTGAATCCGCTCTACCTGCTGCGCGCCCTGCATACCGGCGTGCGCGATGCCGGGGCGAAGGTTCTGCATGGGCCGCGCGTCGAGCGCATTACCCACACGAAGGATGGCTTCCGCATACACCGCGAGGATGGTGTGTGGTCGGCGGATAACGTAGTGCTCTGCGCGGGGCTCGGCAACGCGCGCCTTGCGCCGATGATCGGGCTGGATGCGCCGGTTGTGCCCAATCGCGGCCAGGTGATCATTACCGAGCGTGTGCGTCCGTTCCTGAATGTGCCCACGGCGCATGTGCGCCAGGTCGGGGAGGGGGCGGTGCAGATCGGCGACTCCAAGGAGGCCGCCGGCTTCGACGATTCAACCAGCAAGAATGTGATCGCGAAAATCGCCCACCGGGCGACGCGTTACTTCCCGCTGCTGGAAAACGTCCGTGTCGTGCGCACCTGGGGCGCGCTTCGTGTCATGAGCCCTGATGGCCATCCGATTTACGACAAGTCGCAAACCTGTCCGGGCGCTTCGCTTGTGACATGCCATTCCGGCGTCACGCTGGCAGCGGCGCACGCCAAGGTGCTCGCCGGGTGGATCTGCGGCGAGGATGCACCCGATTACATGGAGGTGTTCGGTGCGCAACGTTTTGCACTTCAAAAGGCTGGATGAGGCGTCCGGCGATACGGTCGAGCTGACCTTCGAGGGGGAGCCGGTCACGGCGCGCGCGGGCGAAACGGTTGCCGCCGCCCTGCTTGCCGCGGGTCATATCTCGGGGCGTCAGACACCGGTCTCGGGCAGCCCGCGCGGGCCCTACTGCATGATGGGCGCCTGTTTCGATTGCCTCGTCGAAATCGATGGCGAGGCCAACAGGCAGGGATGCATGACACAGGTCCGCGACGGCATGGTGGTTAGGCGTATGACCGGTGCGCGCGATGTCGACCGGGGGAGCGCGGCATGAGCGAGCGTTTCGATGTCGCCATCATCGGCGCCGGTCCGGCCGGCCTTGCGGCAGCCGGCGTTCTCGGACAGGCGGGTTGTTCCGTGACGCTGCTCGATGAGCAGGCTGAACCGGGCGGCCAGATCTATCGCGGCATCGGTTCTGCCAGCGGGCCGCGGAAATCGGTTCTGGGCGCGGACTACGCGGCAGGCGCTTCACTGTTGCCGTCGCTGGCCCATGACAGCGTCACACACATTGCCGGCGCCACGGTCTGGGAGGTGACGCCGGAGCGCGACATTTATTATTCGCAGGCCGGCAAAGCCTCCGGTCTCAAGGCGGAACACGTGCTTGTGGCAACCGGCGCGACCGAGCGTCCGATGCCGTTTCCAGGCTGGACGTTGCCGGGCGTGATGACGGCCGGCGCGGGGCAGATCCTGCTCAAGACGGCAGGCATGCTGCCGCCAAGTCCTTGCGTGCTGGCAGGCTCCGGGCCGCTGCTGTTCCTGATCGCCGCGCAATATCTGGCGGCGGGCTTCAAGATCGACGCGATTGTCGAAACGACGCCGCGCGGCAATCTTGCCAAGGCGCTGCCGCATCTGCCGGGCGCGCTGCTCAACAACAAGTACCTGCGCAAGGGCCTCGCCATGCTCGCCAGTCTGCGCAAGGCCGGTATCCCGCACTACAAGGCGTCAACATCGCTGGTTGCGGAAGGCGACGGGCAGGTTGAGGCGCTCAAGTTTACCTCCGGCGGCAAACCGCACCGGTTGGCCTGCGCGTCGCTGCTGATCCACAACGGCGTGGTTCCGAATGTCCAGATCAGCCGTTCGCTCAACCTCGATCACGCATGGGACAGCCTTCAACACTGCTGGCATCCCGTCACCGATGCAAGTGGCGCGACCTCGCTTGCGGGATTCCGTGTTGCGGGCGATGGCGGCGGGATCGCGGGCGCCGAAGCCGCCGCCCATGGCGGCAGGCTCGCCGCGCTCGCCATCCTTGAAGACCTTGGCAAGATCACAGGCGGCGAGCGGCAAGCACGCTCCAGTGACGACAGCGCCGCGCTCAAATGGCATGGGCGGGCGCGGCCTTTTCTTGACGCGCTTTATGCTCCGGCCAGGGAATTTCTCGAACCGGCGGACAGCACCATCGTCTGCCGTTGCGAGGAGGTGACGGCGGGCAAGATCCGCGAGTTCGTGGATTTGGGTTGTCTTGGCCCCAATCAGGCCAAGTCCTTCGGGCGTGCCGGTATGGGCCCGTGTCAGGGGCGTTACTGCGGCCTCACGGTCTCTTCCGTTATTGCAGCCAAGCTTGGCAAGGAGATGGACGAGGTTGGCTATTACCGCATCCGCCCGCCGCTGAAGCCGATCACCTTGCGCGAGCTGGCGTCCATGGACCTTGACGATGATGCAGATGAACGACCGGCGGCCTGACGTTATCGTCGTCGGTGCCGGACTGCATGGGCTGTCCGCCGCGCTGCATCTGGCCAGGGCCGGGCTGAAACCGCTTGTGCTGGAAAAAGACTATCCCGGGCGCCATGCGTCCGGTGTCAATGCCGGCGGCGTACGCCGCCTCGGACGTCATCTTGCCGAAGTGCCGCTGTCCGCCGTTGCCATGACCATGTGGCACAACATTGCCGATCTCGTTGGTGACGATTGCGGCTTTGTGCGCTGTGGTCAGATCAAGATCGCCGAGACGGAAGACGAACTCGCCAAGTTGAAGAAGCGCGCCCGTGAGGTGCAGGCGATCGGCTACGATCACGAGGAGATCATCGGTCAGGACGAATTGCGCGAACACATTCCCGCAATCGCGCGTCATTGCGTCGGCGCCATGATCTGCCGCGACGACGGCGCGGCATTGCCATTCCGCACGACCGCGGCATTCGCTTACCGCGCGCGTTCGCTTGGCGTTGAAATTCTCGAGTCGCATCCCGTCACCGCCATACGCCGCGACGCGGGCCAATGGCATGTCACCGCTGCGGGCCGGCAATTCGAGGCCCCGCTGCTGGTCAACGCGGCGGGGGCCTGGGCAGGGCATCTGGCCGCCCTGGCCGGTGATCCGGTTCCGCTTCAGCCCCAGGCGCCGATGCTGATGATCACCGAACGCGTCGCGCCCTTTATCAAGCCCGTTGTCGGCGCCACCGGAAGGACGCTCTCCTTCAAGCAGTTCGACAACGGTACGGTGTTGATCGGCGGCGGCTTGCGCGGAAAAGCGTTTCCCGAACGCAACATTACGACCATCAAGCTTGCCGCCATGCGTACGAGCGCGCAGACTGTCGGTGCGCTGTTTCCGCAAATGTCGGATGCGCGCATCGTGCGTTTCTGGGCCGGGATCGAAGCCATCATGCCCGATGAAATTCCTGTTCTCGGCAAGAGCCCCAACGCGGAAGGGCTGTATCATTCCTTCGGTTACTCCGCCCATGGCTTCCAGTTGAGCCCGGTCACCGGGCGCATCATTGCCGATCTCGTCATGCACGGTGAAACGGATTTGCCTATCGAGGCCTTCCGCGCCGACCGCTTCAACAGCAGCGAGGACACCGGCATTGCCCGCATCGCGTGATATCAGCCTGCGCCAGATCGAGGCGTTTAACGCGGTGATGGAAGCAGGCTCGGTGACTGGCGCCGCGGAGATGATGCATGTGACGCAGCCCGCTGTGTCGCGTCTCATCCGCGACTTGCAATTCAATGTCGGCTTTCCGCTGTTCGAGCGCGCCAAGGGCCGCATCATGCCGACGATCGAGGCCAAGGCGCTGTTCGAGGAGGTCCGGCGTTCCTATGTCGGCCTTGAGAAGATCGTTTCGGCGGCGTCCGAAATTCGCAATTTCAGGGCCGGTTACCTGCAGATTGCGGCATTGCCCGCAATGTCCCTGCGGTTTCTGCCGCGCGTTATCACCGCATTTTCCGACGCCAATCCCGGCATCAATATCTCGCTGCATGTGCGCAGTTCTGTGCGGGTCAGCGAATGGGTCGCCTCGCAGCAAATCGATGCGGGCTTCGCCGCGCTGCAATCGGCCTATCCGGGCATCGAGCAGCTAACACTCTATTCGGGCGCGCTCGTCGCCGTGCTTCCTGCGGGCCACAGGCTGACGAAAGAAAAGGTGCTCACGCCAGAGAAACTGGCTGGGGAGAGGCTGGTCTCGCTTGGTTCCGAGTACAGTATCAGGCAGCGCACGATGGAAGCCTTTGCCCTGGCGGGTGTGCCGTTCATCAGCCGGATCGAAGTCCAGCTTGCACAGGTCGTTTGCGAGTTCGTCGCTGACGGCGCGGGCGTCGGGCTGGTCGAACCCGCGACGGCATTTGAAATGGCCGACCGGGGCCTGGAGATCCGGCCCTTCGAACCCTCGATTCCCTATTTCGTTTCGCTGCTGCTGCCGCTCAATCGCACAGAGCCACTGTTTTTTGGCAGCTTCATGAAACTATTGCTGCCGATGCTGGCGGAGAACCCCTACATGGAAATTTCCGAAGCTGTAAGAAAGCGCTTTGACGCTTGATCTCTGGGCAGGCTGACTGCCGGGCGTTTGCCCCCGGTAAATCATTTGCCCAACTCGCCGATATCCAGGACAGGCGAGGCATCGATGTCCTGGGCATCGAGCATTCCCGCCACGCGTTCCAGCGCGGCGATGATCATCGACTGCTCCCAATCTTCCAGGGATTCGAACTGCTGGACGTATCTCTGCTGCAGGGCGTCCGGCGCCTGGTCCACTGCGGAGTGACCCAGCGCCGTTATGACAATGTCGGTCTGCCGGCGGTCCACTTCGGACGGGTGCCGCTCGACTAGCTTCTTTGCGGCGAGCCTGTCCACCAGCGATGTCATGGTCGGCTGGGATACGCCCATGCGCTTGGCGATTGCCTTGGGCGTCGCGCTGCCTGTTTCCGCCACGATCTGAAGCACGCGTATCTGGGCCGGCGTAACGCCGGCGCGTTTGGCGATCTCGCGGCCATAGATCTCTGTCGAGCGCAGAATGCGCCGGATTGCGATCAGGCTTTGGTCGGTGCGGTCGAGTTCCATTCAACCAGTCCTTCGATTCTATCCAGAAAATTCCGGGAACTATATTTTAGATTAGTCATTCTAATTAATGCACTTGAGGATTGCAGGTGAGAAATTAGCGCGAATTTCGCGTTATTAAAGGGATAAAGCCGACTTTAACACCCGTCGCGGCAGTTTTTGAGCCCTCTTGACGCTATGTCCTCAGATGATAGTTAGATCGTCTAACGAATTAAAAGAATGGGAATAGACGTGAATTATAATCCGGTATCCATGACGCCAGATCCCAAGCCCATCACGCTGCGCAAGCCCGTCGATTCCGACGGCGCGGCGGTTTGGGCGCTTATCAAGGAATGCAGGCCGCTCGATGTGAATTCGATGTACTGCAACCTTATCCAGTGCGACCATTTTGCCGAAACCTGCGTTGTCGCCGAATCCGGTGACGAGGTTCTCGGCTGGATTTCAGCTTACATCCTGCCTGAAGAGCCCGACACCCTGTTCGTTTGGCAGGTGGCTGTATCCGAAAATGCCCGTGGCTGCGGCCTCGGCGGACGGATGCTGAAGGAGCTTCTGACGCGGGATGCCTGTGAAGGTATTCAGCAGCTCAAGACCACGATCACCAAGAGCAACGAAGCATCCTGGGCTCTGTTCAGCCGGTTTGCCGAGCGCCAGGGCGCCGACCTCGACAGCGAAGCGCACTTCAAGCGCGACGAGCATTTCGAGGGGCGCAGCGCGACCGAGCATATGGTCACCATCACCTTTGCCGAGGCGATGAGCGCCGCCGCTTAAAGCCGCGGTCCGCGCCCCGAAAATCCGAAAAACAACCAAGAGGTATTGTTATGTCGACTGTTTCGACAGCCGAACACAAAGCTATTTTTGACCGTCGTGAGAGCGAAGTGCGCAGCTACTGCCGCTCGTTCGACACGGTCTTCGTCAAGGCGCAGGGCTCGACCCTCCATGACGCCGACGGCCGCACCTACACGGATTTTCTCGCCGGCTGCTCGTCGCTGAACTACGGGCACAACGACCCGGACATGAAGGCGGCGCTGATCGAGCACATTGCCAATGACGGCATCGCGCATGGTCTCGACATGTACACTGACACCAAGGCTTCGTTTCTCGAAGCCTTCGAGCGGATCGTGCTGAAGCCGCGCGGTATGGACCACAAGGTCATGATGACCGGTCCGACGGGCACCAACGCCGTCGAGGCGGCTATCAAGCTGGCGCGCAAGGTCACCGGCCGCCGCAATGTGATCGCCTTCACCAACGGCTTCCATGGCATGACCCTGGGCGCGCTCGCTTGCACCACCAACGATGGCAAGCGCGCCGGCGCCGGCGGGGCGGCGCTCAGCGACGTCTCGCATATGCCCTATGAAGGCGCATTCGGCGAGGATGTCGATACGCTCAAGCAGATCGGGGCGATGATCGAAAATCCGTCCTCCGGCATCGATATGCCGGCGGCCTTCATCGTCGAACTCGTGCAGGGCGAGGGCGGGCTCAATGCCGCCAGCCCCAAATGGACGCGGGGCATCGCGGCGCTCGCGAAGAAGCACGGCATCATGCTGATTGTCGACGACATCCAGGCTGGCATTGGCCGCTCGGGCTCGTTCTTCAGCTTCGACGAGATGGGCATCGAGCCGGACATGATCACATTGGCGAAATCGCTGTCGGGCATGGGCTTGCCCTTTGCCGCATTGCTGGTTCGTCCCGAACACGACATCTGGAAGCCGGCCGAGCACAATGGCACCTTCCGCGGCAACACCCATGCCTTTGTAACCGCGCGCGTGGCGCTGGAGAAGTTCTGGGACGGCGACCGCTTCAAGCGGGAAATCGCCGAAAAGGCCGAGGTCCTGACCGGGGCGCTGACGCGCATTGCCGGCTACATCCCCGGAGCGAAGCTAAAAGGGCGCGGCATGATGCAGGGCATTGACGTCGGGTCCGGCGAGCTTGCCGGACAGATTTGCGCCGAAGCGTTCCGTAACGGGCTCGTTATCGAGACCTCCGGCGGCCATGACGAAGTGGTCAAGGTTCTCGCGCCGCTGACCACGCCTATGGAGCAGTTCAAGACCGGCCTTGCCATGCTGGAAGCCGCGGTCGGCTTCTGCGTCGCCAAACCGATAGCAGCGGAGTAACCCGAGATGATTGTCAGAGATTTCAACGAACTCAAGAACACCAGCCGCGCGGTCCAGGACGCACGCTGGACGTCGGTCCGGATGTTGCTCGCCGATGACGGAATGGGTTTCTCGTTCCACATCACGACGCTCGAGGCCGGTTCGGAACACACCTTCGAATACAAGCACCACTTCGAAAGCGTCTACTGCATGGCGGGCAAGGGGTCCATCACCGACCTTGCCACCGGAGAGACGCACCAGATCCGGCCCGGCGTCATGTATGCGCTGAATCTGCACGACCGGCATACGCTGCGTGCTGAGGAGGACCTCGTCATGGCGTGCTGTTTCAATCCGCCCGTAACCGGGAACGAAGTCCACCAGGAGGACGGAAGCTATGCCCCAGCAGATGCTTGAATCCGTCAATACGGCTGATAACGGGCACACGGTCGAGAAGATCGGCGGCACATCCATGTCCCGCGTCTCCGAGCTTGTGGGCACGCTCTTCAAGGGCGGCCGCGCCGGAGGCGGTCTCTACAATCGCATCTTCGTGGTCTCCGCATTCGGCGGCATCACCGACATGCTGCTTGAGCACAAGAAGTCCGGCGAACCCGGTGTCTACGCCGCCTTTGCCAATGCGGAGAGCGGTCACGGCTGGTCCGACCATCTCAGCCGCGTTGCCGCGGCGATGCGCGAAGCCCATTGCGCGGTGCTGGACAATCCCGGAGACCGTACGCTTGCCGACGATTTCGTCCGCGAGCGTATCGAAGGTGCGCGCAACTGCCTGATCGACCTGCAGCGCATCTGCTCCTATGGCCATTTCAGGCTATCCCATCACATGGCGATCATCCGCGAGCTGCTGTCGGGGCTCGGCGAGGCGCATTCCGCCTTCGTCACCTCCGTACTGTTGCGCAGGGCCGATATCGCCGCCCGCTTCGTCGATCTTTCCGGCTGGTGCGATGAAGCCGAAATGTCGCTCGACGAGCGCATCCGGGGTTGTCTGGAAGGTGTCGACCTGTCAAGCGAGATGCCGATCGTCACAGGCTACGCGCAGTGCACCGAAGGCCTGATGCGCGAATTCGACAGGGGGTACTCGGAGGTCACGTTCAGCAGGCTTGCCGCCCTGACGAAGGCGCGCGAAGCGATCATCCACAAGGAGTTCCATCTGTCTTCGGCAGATCCGAAGCGCGTCGAAGACGTCCGCAAGCTGGGGCACACCAGCTACGATGTCGCCGACCAGTTGTCGAACATGGGTATGGAGGCGATCCATCCCTCCGCGGCGAAGATGCTGCGCCAGGCCGGCGTGCCGCTACGCGTCACCAACGCGTTCGAACCGGAAGACCCGGGCACGCTCATCGACGAGGCTCCTGCCGAAAAGGCGGGTTGCGAGATCGTTGCCGGGCTCGACGTCTACGCGCTCGAGCTGATGGAACAGGACATGGTCGGCGTGAAGGGCTATGACGCCACGATCCTCGACGCGCTAACCCGTCATAACGCGTCCATCGTTTCGAAGGTCTCGAACGCCAATACGATCACGCACTATGTGAACGCACCGCTGAAGACCATACGCCGTGTCGAGAGCGACCTGAGCAAGGCTTACCCGCATGCCGAGATCAATGTGCGCGCGCTGTCGATCGCTTCCGTGATCGGCCGCGACCTCAGCGGCCAGCGTGCACTGTCGCGCGGGCTCGATTGCCTTGAGCGTGCGGACATCGAGATCGTCGCGGCACACCAGATCACGCGCAACGTCGATGTGCAGTTCATCGTGCGCAAGGACGATCTAGATAATGCGGTCCGCGCGCTGCATGGACTCGTGGTCGAGAACGCTGACGGCAACCAGCGCAAGGCGGCGTGACGAACCGTAATTCGAAAACCCGCCGGACAGGAATGATACCCTGCGGCGGGGGCGCGATCAGCCTCCGTCAGCCGTAAAGCCCGCCGCTTCGATGGCGGCAATCGCGCAGGCCTCGTCATTGTCCGAACTGTCGCCGGTGATCCCCACCGCGCCGATGATCACCCCATCTTTTCGTATGAGAACGCCGCCGGGCACGGGTACCAGCTTGCCGCCGGCAAGCGAATTCATCGCCTGCACGAAATAGGGCTGCTCCTGCGCGCGGTTGAAGATGGCGCGAGATCCCAGCCCCATGGCGATTGCGCCATAGGCCTTGCCGTGCGCGATGTCAGGGCGCATGGGCGAGGTCTCGTCCTCGCGCGCCATCGCCTTGAGCGATCCGGCTGCATCGAGAACGGCAACCGTCACCGGCTTCATGCCGCGTTCGCGCGCGCCATTGAGCGCGGTATCGAGAATTTCGCGGGCCTTGTTGAGTGTCAGCGTCATGGTGTTATCCAGCCCGAAGCCCCGCGTGGCGTCAGTTTGCAGCGCGGTTTGCTTCAAGGCGCGCATCGACGATGGCAACGGTCTCGTCAACGGCGTCCAGCGTCATGCCGCGCTGCGCGGCGATCTTCTGAACCAGCTTGTCGACCCGCTCGATATTCTTCGCGCCGTTGTTGAGCGCCCGCGCCGCCGACGAGGGATTGAGCAGACTCAGCGCGGCATTGGCGTATTTCTCGAACGGAACCTTGTCGTCCGGAGAGGCGCCGAGCGACTGGACGAGTTCGTCGACCCATTCGTAGATCGCGCGCGACTTTTCCAGATCGGCGTGTACCGCGTCGTGAATGGAAACAGCGCCATCCGCTTGCACGCAGCGATAGTTGCCGGTCAGCAGCATGCTCCACTTGGCGAAGGGGACAAAGAGGGAGTCGTGAAGCTTCAGCTTCACCGGAAGCTCGGTCATCTTGCCGTCGATCTCGTAGCGCGCTGCAAGGATATCGTCCTCGAGGCGCTTGAGGATGGCGGTATGAGCATCGTCGTCGAAGCGGGCGACCTTGAAGTTCGTCGGCAGGCCGACGCGAAGGACGTTGGCCGGCTCGTCCGGCGGGCGAACCGCTTGCGGGTCGGGGCTGCACAGTGTCACCAGCGCTGGGTCGAAGTTCTGCCAGGCTGCCGGCGCGGTAAAACAATCGTCCAAGCTTGATGTATCGAGACCGGGGATGCGCTTGAGATAGGGCAGGGGCGGCATGTTCATGATCGACATGCACGGCACACCCGCCTTGGCGATTCTGTCCAGCAGTTCCACCACGCCGGGGCTGCCGTATTGAGGCTCCTGCATGGCCAGACCGACCAGATCGAACTTTGCCGGATCGACATCGTCCGGCCCCGCCGCGCCGCATGCGCCGGCCAGCTTCGCGGAATGGATTTCCACCGGCGCGTCGCGGTCGCGCACAGGCAATCGTACGCGGATGCCGTCCGAATTGATCAGATCCGCTTCCGCCGGCAGACAGACGAAGGTCACATTGTGGCCCGCCATCATCAGTTTCGCCCCCAGCAGCGACCCGTATGAGGCCCCCATGAGCAGGATGTCGAGCTTGTCTTTCATCGTTCGTCTCCTTCGGGTTCTGATGAGGAGCGGCTTACCTGTAGAAATAGTCGACCAGGAACAATGGCACTTGCGGCACGTAGGTGCAGATTAGCAGCACCGCCAGCAGCACGGCGACGAAATAGACGTTGACCTTGGTTACCTGCCAGATGTTGGCGCGCGCCACCGCGCAGGCCGTGATCAGCACGCTGGCAACCGGCGGTGTTTGCTGGCCGATGGCGAGGTTCAGTGTCACGACCAGGCCGAAATGAACGGGGTCGATCCCGGCTGCGTTGATCAGAGGAATGACGATCGGCACGACGAGAATGATCGCGGCCGCCGAATGCAGGAAGAAACCGATGATCAGGAAGAAGACGTTCAGAATGAGCAGGATCACCCACTTGCTGTCGGTGAAGTCGAGAATGCTCTGGGCGATTTCCTGCGGCACCTGCGCGCGGGTCAGAAAGCCGCCCATGAGCACGGATGCGGCAACAAGCACCATGACAACCGCCGTCTGCATGCCGCCGTCGAGCATGGCGCGCCTGAGGTGCTTGAGGTTGATCTGACCGTACCAGGCGCCCACCACAAGCGCGGCAAGCACCGCCAGCCCGGCGGCCTCGGTCGCCGTGACGTATCCGCCGAAAATGCCGCCGAGGATGATCACCGGCAGCGAGAATGCCGGCAGCGCATCGACGAATGTTTCCCTCAGGCGCTTCATGTTGAAGGCTTCTTCGACGGGGAGGTCATATTTGCGGGCGAAGTAATAGGCGACACCCATCAGGCCCGCCGCCCCGATCAGGCCGGGCACGACGCCGGCGACGAAGAGCTGTTCGACCGAAGTGTTGGCCGAAGTCGCGTAAAGGATCATCGGTATCGATGGCGGGATGATGATCGCAAGCGATGCCGATGACGACGTGACGGCCGCCGACAGCGGCCCGGAGTAGCCGCGCTTCTTCATCTGCGGAATGAGGATCGAGCCGAGCGCCGCGACATCGGCGACGGCGGAACCCGAGATCTCGGCGAAGAACAGCGAAACGCCGATATTCACCATGGCCAGTCCGCCGCGCACGAAGCCGATGATCGCGGTGACGAAGTTGATCAGCCGGTCGGTGATGCCGCCGGCGTTCATGATGGCGCCCGCCAGCACGAACATCGGGATGGCGATCAGCGAGAATTTGGTCGAGCCGTCATACATGTCGAGCGCGACCGTGACGATGCTGTTGGTGCCTTCGGTCACCAGAAGACCGACGATGCCCGCGACGGCCAGCGCCACGGCGATCGGCACATTGAGGCAGATGAGAACGACGAGAACGGCGAAGAGGGAGAGCATCAGCATGGCGTCACACGTTCCCCGCTTTCTTCATTTCGGATTCCACTTCTTCCTCGATTTCGGCATGTTCGAGGGATTTGCCGGCCATGGTCATGCGCCAGTATTCGGGCAGGCTGAGAAGCTCGCAGATGATGAACAGAACGGCTCCGATCGGGATAACCGATTGGGTCAGTTGCACCGGTATCCAGGTCAGAGAAATCAGATAGGTGCCTTCAAGAACCTGCAGCACCTGCATGCCGGTCCACGCCATGATCGCGAAGAAACCGATCACGGTGATCTCGGCGACAATCAGTCCGGCCGCGCGCAAACCCGGCGACAAGGTCAGCAAAAGGGTATCGAAGCCAATATGCCGGCGTTTCAGCGCGGCAAGGGCGGCGCCATAATAGGTGATCCATGACAGCTGGATCGAGGCGATCTCGTCATACCAGGAGAAGGATTCTCCGGCGAGACGCCAGATCACGGAGATCACCACGACAAAGGTCAGCGCGACCATAAGGAAGATCAGGAACCATTCGAGCAGCCACTCGATCGTCTTCCGCAGCGTTTCGATCATGTCCAGAAACCCGGATCGGTTTGAGAGAGCAGGCAGTCTTCAAGCCGCGCGTAACTCAAGGCCAAACGCGGCGCCACAGGCAAGACAATGCGGGGAAACCGGTGTCCGGGCTTTGGAGGGCCCGAACACCGCTGGCGTGAAAGCGTCAGGACTGCTTGGCCAGGCTGAGCACCTTGTCGATCAGGGCCTGTCCGCCCTCGACCGAACTGCCGAACTCGTCGTAGATCGGCTTGGACGCCTCGACGAAGGCGGCCTTGTCGGCCTCGTTGACCTCGACACCGGCGTCCTTGATGACCTTGAGAAGATCGGTTTCAAGCTGCGCCGCGGTCTCGTAGACCTTGGCCTGGGTTTCACTGCCGCATGCCTCGATACCCGCCTGCACGTCTTCAGGCAGCTTGTCGAAATGCGACTTGGAAACCAGCACATAGGCCGGCGTGTACACGTGGCCGGTGATCGAGAGATACTTCTGGACTTCCTGGAATTTCGCCGAGGCGATCTGGGCGTAGGGGTTTTCCTGCCCGTCGATCACGCCGGTCTGCAGCGCGGTGAAGACTTCCGAGAAGGCCATCGGCGTCGGGTTCGCGCCATAGAGCTTGAACATCTTCACGCGCCATGCGCCCTTGGGTGTGCGCAGCTTGATGCCGTCAAGGTCCGCCGGCATGTTGATCGGACGGACATTGTTGGTGATGTGGCGGAAACCGTTCTCGAAATAGCCGATGATCTTGTAGCCCTTCGAGGCGGCCGCTTCCTGGAAGGTGGCGCCAAGCTCGGCCTGGACGCGCTTCATGTGTTCGCGGTCCTGGATGATGTAAGGCATCTCGAAGACGCCGAAGACATCGGCCACCGATGACATCACCGATGAGGGCAGGGCGAAGTCAACCTGGCCCAGCTTCAGCTTTTGCAGCAGTTCCTGATCCTTGCCGAGCTGCGAGGACCCGAAGGTCTGCACCTCGACCTTGCCGGAAAGCTTGTCGTTGACGCAGGCCGCGAAGGCGTTGGCGCTGGACTCAAACAGCGAGCCCGGCGCACCGACGTGGCCGAACTTCATCACCATGTCGGCGGCCGATGCGCCGCTGACGAGAAGCGCCGACATGGCGGCACTGGCTAAAAGTGTCTTGAGTTTCATGATTCCTTCCTCCCGAAGATCCGGTTTGGTTTTTGTTCGTCTTCTTTTTCTGGCCGCGCTTTTTGGCGCGCGGTTCAGGCAGCTTGCGAGGCGGCGGATTTGGTCCGTCCCGCAAGGTGGTCGAGTGCGGCTTGCGCCCCGCCGCTCTTGTGCGTCACGCCGGCGCGTTCCAGCCCCATTTCAACGCCGCACAAGGTGCCCATAAGCATCAGGTCGTTGAAATCGCCGAGATGGCCGATGCGGAAAACCCTGTCGGCAACCTTCGACAGGCCGTTGCCGAGCGACATGTTGAAGTTCTCCAGCGTCACTTTGCGGAAATTGTCGGCGCTGACACCCTCGGGCATCAGCACTGCTGTCAGCACGCCGGAATAGTGGCGCGGTTCGGCGCACAGCACCTCCAGCCCCCAGGCCTTGACCGCCGCGCGGGTGGCGGCTCCGTGGCGCTGGTGCCGGACGAAGACATTGTCGAGGCCTTCCTCGTGCAGCATGTCGATTGCTTCCACCAGGCCGTAGAGAAGGTTGGTAGCAGGCGTGTAGGGGAAGTATCCGGTCTCGTTCGGCCCCTTCATTTCGGCCCAGGACCAGTAGGACTTGGAGAGCTTCGCCGATTTCGAGGCGGCAACGGCCTTCTCCGATACCGCGTTGAACGACAGGCCGGGCGGCAGCATCAGGCCCTTCTGCGACCCCGACACGGTGACATCGACGCCCCATTCGTCATGGCGATAATCGAGCGAGGCGAGCGAGGAAATCGTGTCGACCAGCAGCAGCGCGTCATGACCCGCGGCATCGATCGCCGCGCGGATTTCGGGGATTTGCGTGACACTGCCGGTCGAGGTTTCGTTGTGGACGACGCAGACCGCCTTGATCTCGGCCGAAGTGTCCTTGCGCAGCCTGTCCTCGATCGCCTGCGGATCGGCGCCGTGACGCCAGTCTCCGGCGATGAATTCAGGCTTGAGGCCAAGGTTTTCCGCAAGCGTCTTCCACAGCGTGGCGAAATGCCCGGTTTCATACATCAGTACGGTGTCGCCCGGCGACAACGTGTTGACCAGGGCCGCTTCCCAGGCGCCGGTGCCCGAGGCGGGGTAGATCACCACCTGGCCATCGGTCTTGAAGATGGAGCGCATGCCCTCGAGGGCTTTGTTGCCGACTTCGGAAAATTGCGGCCCGCGATGGTCCATGGTCGGGAAGTCCATGGCGCGCAGCACGCGGTCAGGCACGTTCGTTGGACCTGGAATCTGCAGGAAATGACGACCGTTACCTGTGCGCGGTGGCGCCATGTTTCACCCTCCCTTGATCGGAACCGCGCCCTTGACGGGTCTGTTTTCAGCGGTCCTCATTCTTGCGTCCGGCGCTTAAACCGGATAATCGAATTTTGAATACAAAATACATAATGGGGATCGGTGTCAATGGCCCAATCCAGCAACGGACTGGATGCCCGCACCAGGGAAACGCTTTCAGCCGCGGTCGAGGGGGACGTCATGTTCGACGCCTTCAGCCGCGGCCGTTATGCGACCGATGCGTCGGTTTATCAGGTTATGCCGCTGGCCGTTGTCATCCCGAAGACATTCGCGGATGTGGAGGCAACGCTGGCGATTGCCCGCGACGCAGGCGTCAGCGTATTGCCGCGCGGCGGCGGCACCTCGCAATGCGGGCAGACGGTCAATCAGTCCATCGTCATCGACTTCAGCCACCACCTGAACTCCGTTATCGACATCGATACGGACGCGATGACCGCGACCGTCGAGCCGGGCATCGTGCTCGACCATCTCAACGCGCAACTGAAGAGCCGCAAGGTCTGGTGCCCGGTCGATGTATCGACCGCATCGCGCGCCACGATCGGCGGCATGACGGCGAACAATTCCTGCGGTTCGCGTTCGATCCGCTACGGCACGATGCGCGACAACGTCGCCGCCATCGACGCGCTGATGGCCGACGGCACGCGCATGCGCTTCGAGGATGTGACCCCCAATCCGGCAGGTGGCAATGATGCCCGCGCCAAACTGTTCCGCGACCTGCTCGACATGGGCGCGCGCGAGGCGGACGAAATCCGCGACAAGTTCCCCGATATCATCCGCCGCGTCGGCGGCTACAACATCGACGCACTGGTGCCCAACGGCGCGGCCTACAACCTTGCGCATCTGCTCGTCGGGTCGGAAGGCACGCTCGCGCTGAGCGAGAAGATCACGCTGAAGCTCTCCCCGGCGCTTGGCGGCAAGGTTCTGGGCGTATGCCACTTTCCGAGCTTCTACGAGGCGATGGACGCGGCCCAGCATCTGGTGACGCTGGAGCCGACACAGGTCGAACTGGTCGACGAGACGATGATCGCGCTCGCCCGCGATATTCCGATATTCAAACCGGTTATCGAACGTTTCGTGGTCGGTAATCCGGCGGCGCTGCTGATCGTTGAATTCGCCGAGCCCGACATGAAGGAAAATCTGCGCCGGTTGAAAGCTCTTGGCGACCTGATGGCCGATCTAGGCTTCAAGTGGGGCGATCCCGGCAAGAAGGAGGGTGGTGTCGTTGAGGCGACCGATCCCGAACTTCAGGCGCAGATCATCGATGTGCGCAAGCAGGGCCTCAACATCATGATGTCGATGAAGTCGGCGGGAAAGCCGATCTCCTTCGTCGAGGACTGCGCCGTGCGGCTGCCGGACCTTGCCGAATATACCGACAAGCTGACCGGCATCTTCGCAAAACACGGCACGACGGGAACGTGGTACGCGCATGCGTCCGTCGGCACGCTGCATGTGCGCCCCGTTCTGAACCTGAAGCTCGACACCGATGTGAAGGCGATGCGCGCCATTGCCGAGGAAGCCTTCGAACTGGTGCGCAGCTACAAGGGTTCGCATTCCGGTGAGCATGGTGACGGCATCGTGCGTTCGGAGTTCCATCGCACCATGTTCGGCGACCGCATGGTGGAGAACTTCGAGTGGGTGAAGAACCGGCTCGATCCCGCCGGCACCTTCAACCCGTGCCGTATCGTCCATCCACCGAAAATGGATGACAGAAATTACTTCCGCTACCACGAGGACTATAAGCCTCAGGACCGCGAGACGGTGTTCGACTGGTCGGCCTTCACCGGCGCATCCGGCGGCCTCCAGGGCGCGGTTGAGATGTGCAACAACAACGGCGCCTGCCGCAAAATAGGCGATGGCGTCATGTGCCCGTCCTACCGCGCGACCCGTAACGAGCGCGACCTTACGCGTGGACGCGCCAACACGCTGCGGCTGGCACTTTCGGGGCAACTCGGTCCGGATGCTTTCACCAGCGACGAGATGGCGGACACGATGAAGCTGTGCGTCTCGTGCAAGGCATGCCGGCGCGAATGCCCAACCGGCGTCGACATGGCGAAGATGAAGATCGAGGTGCTGGCCGCGCGCGCAAAGGAAAAGCGCATCGGATTGCGTGAGGCGCTTGTCGCTTTCATGCCGCGCTATGCGCCTCTGGCAAGCCGCCTGTCCTGGCTCGCCAATCTGCGCGACCGTGTTCCGGCCCTGGCGCGGCTTTCGGAACGCGTCGCGGGGCTCTCCGCTAAGCGCAAACTGCCGCAATGGCGGCGCGACAGCTTCTGCGCGCCGGACCTGACCGTTCGGCCGGAAGACGCCGATGTCGTTCTCTTCGCCGACACGTTCAACCGCTATTTCGAACCGGAAAACCTTCATGCCGCCGTGCGCGTGCTGACGGCGGCGGGGCTTGAAATCGGTTATGCGGCCGCACCCTCTGGTCGGCCCTTGTGCTGTGGGCGCACGTTCCTGTCCGCGGGTCTCGCCGATGAGGCGCGCGCGGAAATGATGCGCACAATCGAGGCTCTGCGCCCGGCGCTGGAAAGCGGCAAGCCCATTGTCGGGCTCGAACCTTCCTGCATGATGACATTCAGGGATGAAGCGCCTGCCATGCTGCCCTCCGTGTGGAAGCCGGAATGGTCGGACCAGTTCCTGATGCTGGAGGAGTATCTCGATTCAATGCTGCGCGACCGCGCAATCTCGCTCGACCTGAAACCTCTGCCCGAGAAAAAAGCGCTGCTGCACGGTCATTGCCATCAGAAGGCGTTCAATGCCGTAGGGCCGGTGCAGCGGTTGCTCGGGCGCGTGCCTGAGCTGAAGGTCGAAATGATCGCATCTTCATGTTGTGGTATGGCGGGCGCGTTCGGTTATCAGGCCGAAACGGCCGAGGTGTCGCTGGCCATGGGTGAACTGTCGCTGCTGCCGAAAGTGCGTGAGGCGGATGCGGCAACGCTGATCGTCGCCGACGGAACATCCTGCCGCCACCAGATTGCCTATGGTGCGGATCGGAATGCCGAGCATGTTGCGTGTATACTTGCCCGGTCACTTGAAGGAGAGAAAGCCCCATGAGCCTCGTGGAACAGGCCCGGCCCATCGAGCGGCGCACGCTGCATGACGAACTCGTCGAGCGCATGCGCGGCCTCGTTGTCGAAGGGGCGCTCAAGCCCGGCGAGAAAATCCCCGAACGCGAATTGTGCGAGCGTTTCGGTGTCTCGCGCACACCCTTGCGCGAAGCGCTGAAAGTTCTCGCCTCCGACGGGCTGGTGCAACTGACGCCCAATCGCGGCGCCACCGTCGCCCGCCTTACGGTGGAAGATCTGGAAGACGTTTTCCCGGTCATGGGCGCGCTGGAGGCGTTGGCCGGTGAACTGGCCTGCCGCAACATCACTGACAAGAAGATTGCCGAGATCAAGGGCGTGCATCGCAAGATGGTCGTCTGTTACGAGGCGCGCAATCTGCCTGAATATTTCCAGCTCAACCAGAAAATCCACGAGCTGATCCTGGAAGCGGCGGGCAACCGCACGCTCAGCACGCATTACTCCTCGCTTGCCCAGCGCGTCCGGCGCGCGCGTTTCATGGCCAACATGTCGGATGAGCGCTGGAAACAGGCCGTCGGCGAACATGAGGATATTATCGCGGCACTCGAAAGCCGCAATGGCGAGGCGCTGGCCGCAATCCTGAAATCGCACCTGCAGAACAAGTTCAACAGCGTGCGCAAGTGGCTGATCGCGCAGGAGAATGGCGCGCGTAACGGCTGATTTTAGCTGAAAGCGGGACGTTTGCCCGCTATCACCGGGCGCCTGATTACCAATATCCGTTATGCGAAGCGCTTCAGTGCTGCCAAGGGCTTCAGGAAGCCGATCATAAGCTCCTCCAAGAAACAAACAGGCTTGACTGTTTGTTAAATCCGTTCCAGCGTTGAGGTGAAGAGGGAAGGTGTGGATGGTCGAGAAACCCAGGTCGCGAACCCAGGAAGAGCGCAGCGCGGAGACCCGCGCCAAACTGGTTGCGGCAATGCTCGACTGCTTGCAGGAAGTTGGCGCCGCCCGGACCAGCACCAACATGGTGGCTGAACGCGCTGGAGTGTCGCGCGGCGCGCTGACCCATCATTACGCATCGAAGGAAGAGCTTCTCGTGGATGCCGTCGAGCATCTGCTGAAAGAGGCAAGCCGCGACATCAGAGGGCTTGCCGAGGACGTTCGCGCCGCCCGACTTGACCTCGACGGGTTCCTCGATCGCGTCTGCGAGATGTATCTGGGAAGGCTGCTCCAGATCACGCTGGAGCACGTTACCGAGGCGCGCCACAACGAGCATCTGCGCGCGCGCCTTGTGGTCGTCGTACGCGAATTCCATGCCGAGCTGGACAATATCTGGCGCGAGTTCTTCTCGCGCACGGAGCTTTCCAGCGCCGATGCCGAGACGATCCTGAACATGACGCTTTGCATGTTCCGCGGCATGGGCGTCCAGACCGTCCTGCGCGACGACCCCGACTATTACCAGCGGTTGCTCAATGCGTGGAAAACGCATGTGCGCCTGATGGTGGCCGCCAACAGCGCGCCGGCACAGATCCTCGAACTTTTCACCAGCCATAAGCAGAGGGAACAGGGATGAAAAACTTGCAGATGAATCGCCGCCATGTCCTGGCGGGATTGGGAACCACGGCTGCTCTCGCAACTGTGGGGCTTCCCGTTAAACATGCGCGTGCCGCCGGTTCGCCGGCCATGATCGGCGCGCTCAATCCGGTGTCGGGCGCAGGCTCGGCATACGGCTCCGGGATGCAGAAGGCGATCATCATGGCCGCCGAGGAGATCAATGCCGCCGGCGGTGCTGCCGGTCAGATGATCGAGGTGATTGGCGAGGACACGCAGACCTCTCCGGAAGCCGCCGTCAACGCGGCCAAGAAGCTGGTCGAGGTCAATAATGTCGGCGCCATCCTCGGCACCTGGTCTTCGGGCGTGACGCTGGCCGTCATGCCGATCACCACGGCAGCCGGTGTGCCGCTGATGTGCACCTCCGGCGCGCCCGCCATCTCGACCGAGGATAAGGCCGATCTCGTCTGGCGCTTCCAGGCGACCAACGACCGCTTCGGACGCGCCTTTGCCAAGATCGCCGACCGTGAGGGCTACAAGACCGCCGCCACCATGGCGTTCAACAATGCGTCGGGCATCGGCAACACCGAAGGCTTCAAGAAATCCTGGGGCGGCGAGATCGTCGGCGATGTCGTCTATGAGCCCAAGCGTCCGTCCTACCGTTCGGAACTGCAGCAGGTCATGGCCTCCAATCCGGACGTGATCGTGATGGGCTCCTATCTGCCCGACACGACCATCATCCTGCGCGAGTGGTTCCAGCTCGGCGGCAAGAACAAGTGGATCATTCCCGGCTGGGCGGCCAACGATAAGCTGGTCGAGGCGCTTGGCGCGGAAGTCTGCGAAGGCGTCATTTCGGTGGAATCCGTGTCCAACGAGAGCGCCGAATCCTATGCCCATTTCGACAAGGGCTACCAGGCGGCGACCGGCAGCCCGGCCTCCTCGAATGTCTATGCCGCGATGACCTACGACATGATGATCGTCTGGGGCCTTGCCATGGCTGCGGCGGGTGAGGGCGCCGACAGCGCCGCCGTCAACGCCAAGCTCCGCGATGTCGGCAATCCTGACGGCGCCGAGGTCTACACCTTCGCCGATGGCGTCGAAGCGCTGAAGTCGGGTCCGATCAACTATCAGGGCGCATCCTCGCGCCTCGACTTCGACGAATACGGCGACGTGACGCCCGACTTCGGCATGTCGGTCATCAAGGATGGCAAGATCGAGCGCGTAGCGGTCGTCTCCATCTGACGTAACGCATAGAGCGGACAACAAACGGGCGGGCTGCCAATGCGGCCCGCCCGCCAGCCGGGTTTTCGCGCATGACCGTCGCCTATCTCATGAACCTCGCGGTGAACGGAGCCGTGGAAGGCCTGCTCGTCGGGCTTCTCGCGCTTGCCGTTACGCTCGTGTTCGGCGTGGCGCGGTTCCCCAATGCGTCCGCCGGCGACGTGGCCATGGTCGGCGCCTATTCGGGCTGGTTGCTGCAATCGGCCATTGTATCGCTCGGCCCGCTGTCGCTGGTCTTTGCCGGCGTGACGGCGATGGCTTCGGCGGCGCTTGTTTCCCTGGCGCTCTACTGGCTTGTGTTCCGGGCGCTGTCCGGCCGCGTCGGGGTCTATGCGCTGATCGCCTCGATTGGCGCGGCCTTCGTGCTTCGGTCTGTCGTCACCTTCTTTCTCGGACATGATCAGCAGGTCTTCGCCGTCCCGCTGACGCGCGCCCTGTCTATCGGGCCGTTGCGCGTCCTCCCCATCGATCTTTGGGTCGGGGCTATCGCGCTTGCCGCGATGGTCTGCGTGTTCGTGATCCTGCGCATGACGGCCATGGGCCGGCGCATGCGCGCCATCGCCGACAATCCCCAGCTTGCCATGGTCTCCGGCATTCCCGCCGCGCGCACCATGTCCGGCCTCTGGCTGATGGCCGGTGCTCTTTCAGGGCTTGCCGGATGCCTCCTTGGCCTCAAGACGGTGATCGCGCCAGAAATGGGCTGGGATCTGCTGCTGCCGGCCTTCGCCGCGACGATCCTCGGTTCCGTCGGCAATCCGCTTGGCGCGGTGATCGGCGGTGTCATCATCGGCATCGCGCAGGAGGTTTCGACCCCCTTCGTCGGCTTTACCTACAAGATCGCCATCGGCTTCGTGGTGATGCTGCTTGTCCTTCTGGTGCGTCCCGAAGGGTTGTTCGTGGCGCGGGCGAGGGTGCGCTGATGGAAGCCTATCTCATCGCAATCGCCGTCTACGCGCTGGTCTATCTGTTGATGGGCCTCGGGCTGAACCTGCATTACGGCTTCACCGGACTGATCAATTTCGGCCATGTCGGTTTCTTCGCCATAGGCGCCTATGCCTCGTGCCTGCTGACGCTGGCCGGCTACCCGATGCCGCTGGGCTTTGCGCTGGCGCTGCTGCTGCCGGCGCTGGCTGCCATTCCCATCGGCTATCTCAGCTTGCGCTTGCGCTCCGACTATCTCGCCATCGTCACGCTTGGCTTCTCCGAGGTCGTCCGGCTCGCCATCATCAACGAGAAGTGGCTTACCAATGGGGTCCAGGGCGTCCCCGGCATCCCCGATGTCGCGCAGGGTTTCGGCCTGCCGGTCTCCGGTTCGGTCGCGGCGCTCATCGTGCTGCTGATCGCCAATGCTCTGGCAATCGCGCTCGTCTACCGGCTGACGCGTTCGCCCTTCGGACGCGCCATCCAGGCGATCCGCGATGACGAGGAGGCGGTGCGCGCGCTCGGCAAGGACCCCGGCAGTTTCAAGATCAGGGTGTTCATGATCGGCGCCTCGCTCGCCGGCCTCGCCGGCGCGATCTACGGCCATTACATCACCTACATCACGCCGGAACAGTTCCTGCCGCTGGTCACCTTCTACGTCTGGGTGGCGATCATTCTCGGCGGCGCGGGCAAGGTCTCCGGCACCATCGTCGGCACACTCGCGCTGATGACCTTCCTGGAAGGGTCGCGCTTCCTGCGCGATCTGCTGCCCGGCGTTTCCGAAGTCGAAATGGCGAGTGTGCGGCTGTTCGTCATCGGCCTTGCCCTGATCCTTCTGGTGCGGTTCCGTCCCAGCGGCATCATGGGCGACTGGACCAGCGGAGGGACGCAGCGATGAACCTGCTGGAAGCCCGCGATGTCTCCGTCCGTTTCGGATCGTTCACCGCCGTCGACAAGGTTTCGGTGAATGTGGGGCCGGGAGAACGCGTCGGGCTGATCGGTCCCAACGGCGCGGGAAAGAGTTCGCTCTTCGCGGCGCTTTCGGGCTTTGAGGATGCCGGCGGCGGCACGATCCGCTTCAACGGGCGTGACGTGACCGGATACGGCCCGGTGCGGCGTGCAAGGGCGGGCCTTGGCCGTACCTTCCAGGTGCCGAAGGAATTCGCCCATTTGAGCGTGCGCGAAAACCTGATGACGGCTGCCCCGTCGCAGGCCGGCGAGAGCTTGCTGTCGCTGCTGTTCGCCGCTTCCCGCGTTGCCCGTCAGGAAAAGGAAATCGGGGCCGAGGCCGACTCGCATCTGGAATTCCTCAACATCGCCCATGTGGCGAATGAATCCGCGGTCCGGCTGTCCGGCGGTCAGAAGAAACTGCTCGAGCTTGGCCGCGTGCTGATGACGGGCCCGAAACTGATCCTGCTCGATGAGCCTTTCGCCGGCGTCAACCCGGTCCTGATTGGTGAGATCTCCGACCGGATACGCGAACTGTCGGGGCAGGGCATTTCCGTGCTGATCGTCGAGCACAATCTCAATGCGCTCTCGCAGTTGGTGGACCGGCTTTACGTCATGGATCGCGGTCGCATCATGGCCGAAGGCAAGCCTGACGAGGTGCTCGCCAGCGACATCGTGCGCGAAGCCTATATGGGAGGTGTGGCCTGATGGCGCTGATCATCTCCGATCTGGTTGCCGGTTACGGCGGCGCGGCCATCGTCAAGGGCGTAGGCCTTTCCGTTGAGCCGGGCCGCATCGTTGCCATCGCCGGCACCAACGGGTCGGGGAAGTCGACGCTGGTCAAGGCCGTCATGGGGCTGGTCCCCAAGGTCGAGGGCAAGGTCGATCTCGACGGAACCAATCTGCTTGCGCTGCCCGCCGAAGCCCGCGTGGCCCATGGTCTTGGTTATGTGCCGCAGGTTGCCAACGTCTTCACCACGCTGAGCGTCTGGGAAAACCTCGCCGTCGTTGAATGCGGCGGCGACCGCAAGGCGCGCATCGCACAGATGTTCGAACGCTTTCCGGCGCTGGCCGAACGCAAGGCCATGGCGGCGGGGCATTTGTCCGGCGGCGAACGCCAGCAACTGGCATTCGCGCGCGCACTGATGCTGGAACCGAAATACCTGATCCTCGATGAGCCGACCGCAGCCCTGTCCGTGGCGCTTGTCGAGCAGGTGTTCACGCTGATCCGCGAACTGCCGCAACTCGGCATCGGCGTGCTGCTTGTCGAGCAGCGCGCGCGGCTGGCGCTGGAAATCGCCGATGACGGGATCATTCTCGATCAGGGCAGCGAAGTCATGGCCGGGCCGGCGGCTGAACTGCTTGAAGACAATCGTATGGCCGAGCTTTATCTCGGTCACGCGCCAACATGAGAAACGGAGAAAAAAACATGAGCGATACGGTGTTGATCCAGAACGCGGTGGTGCTCGATACCGAAGCCGGATCGCTGCGCGATGCGTGCGATGTCGTCATCGCCAAAGGCCGCATCGCGGAGATGGGCAAGGGTCTGAAAGCTCCGGCGGAGGCGCGCGTGATCGATGCCGGCGGCAAGACGCTGATGCCGGGCCTGTGCGATGCCCACGTTCACGTCACCGCCTTCACCGCCGATTTCCCGACGCTCAAGGCAACCTCTCCCTTCTATGTCGGCATCCGCGCGGGCGAGATCATGAACGCGATGCTGAAGCGCGGCTTCACCACCGTGCGCGATGCCGGCGGTGCCGACTGGGGCCTTGCCCGCGCTGTCGCGGAGGGGCGCATCAAGGGGCCGCGCCTCCTGTTCTGCGGTCATGCGCTGTCGCAGACCGGCGGCCATGGCGACATGCGCGGCCCCGGCGACGAAGGCCTGCATCAGTGCTTCTGCTGCGCGGGTCTTGGTCATGTCTGCGATGGTGTCAGCAAGGTGTTGAAGGCCGCGCGCGAGGAAATCCGCCGTGGCGCGACGCACCTGAAAATCATGGCGTCGGGCGGCGTGTCATCGCCCACCGACCGCATCACCTCGACACAGTTCAGCGAGGACGAGTTGCGCGCCATCGTCGGCGAGGCGAACGCCGCGCTCATCCCCGTCATGGCCCATGCCTATACCGCGCGTGCAGTCAACCGCGCGATCCGCTGCGGCGTCGCCTCGATCGAGCACGGCAACCTGATCGACGAAGAGAGCGTCAAGCTGTTCAAGGAGTATGACGCCTGGCTGGTGCCCACACTGATCATTTATCAGTCGCTGGTGAAGGAAGGGGTTGAGGCCGGTATGGCCGCGCATCTCGTGGCCCAGACGCACGAGGTTCTCGATGCCGGTATCCGCGGGCTTGAGATGGCCTACAAGGGCGGTGTGAAGATCGTTTACGGAACAGATCTTCTCGGCCTGATGCACCGCCGCCAGCTTGAGGAGTTCCGCATCCGCTCCGAAGTCTGCTCAAACGCCGACCTGATTCGCCAGGCGACCGTCAATGCCGCGCAGCTGTTTCGCATGGAAAGCGAAATCGGCAAGGTGGAACCCGGCATGAGCGCCGACCTCATCCTCGTCGACGGCAATCCGCTCGATGACATCGGCGTGCTGTGCGAGTCCGAAAAGCATCTCAAGATGGTGATGAAGGAAGGCTCGGTCCTCGTCGAAGCGTAACCGGCATCCCGTCGCCTACGTCACGCCGGCCACGCACCGGCGTGATCATTCCCCGGCGACGAATTCTCCGGTCGTCTTGCCGGTCCAGCTCTTGAAGGCGCGGTAGAATGAGTTCTGGTCCTTGTAGCCAAGGCGATAGGAAACCTCGCTGGCGCTGAGCCCGTCCTTGACGAGGTGGCGCAGCGCCAGTTCCTTGCGGGTCTCATCCAAAATAGTGCGGAAACTGTAGTCGCGCGCCTTTAATTGCCTCTGCAGGCTGCGGACATTCGTGTCGAGCGCCTTGCTTGTCTCTTCGATGCTGTGCTGCCCTTCCGGCATCAACTCGATCAGTGCGTGTTTGACCTTGTCGACGACAGGGTCCGGGTTTGCGGCTTCCTGATGCTCGCTCAGCAAACGGCCCGCGCCCAGGATTTTCTGGGCCGCGTCGGCCAGAGAAAAATCCACGAACGGTTCCGACGTCTCGACCGGCTCGATGCCCAGATAGTCAATGTCCTGTCGGTTCAGCCGGTGGACATCGGGAATACCCACAGCCATCGGCTGGATGGTTTTGCCGGTATGGGTGCGTGAAATTTCCAGCAAAAACAGGATTTCGGTCAAGCTGACCCAGTGCAGCGGCGGCAGCCCCGGCCCGCGAGGCAGTACGCTGACGCGCACACGGTCTTCCATCCGAGTCACCAGATAGTGCGGCCCGTCGGACGGACGTCTTTCGCGCGCCAGACAGTCAAGTCCGTGTTCCACGTTCGAACTCATCGAGAAAGAGATGTTCCCCGATGAACAGGACGTGCGCGCTTTGTACAGCCCGATATCGCGGGCGAGGGTCTCGCTGCCGGTCTGCGCCTCCAGCGCGACATCGAAGGCGTGATGCTGTTCCGGCGTCAATGCCGGAGGGGATTCCATCTCAAGAAAATCGGCGGGCAGCAGCGATGCGGCAAGCAGTTTGTCCGGGTCCAGACCGAAGATGTTTATAAGGGTCTCGATCGTATGCTTCACAAGACGTCTCTGGTTTTTTTGCCGTAATGGCAGGTTGCGTGAGGCCGAACCGTCGATTTTTCCGGCATAGGAAAAAGGCCGGACACATTCAACGGCACTGTCGTCTTTTGCTAGAATTTTCAAATGTCCTGCTAGATCAATTTGCCCCGGTTTTTGCTCTCTCAGGGGACGGGATCGCAAAACGGATTCGTTTTCGCGACGGGGCCGTCACAGGGTGAATGGGTTGCTGGCGCAGCTTTGCTGCGCGCAACCAGGTGCGCGTTTTTCTACTCGTGGCGGTGAACGGACCGGCGCTCAGTCGCTGGATGTAGCTGCATATGAGGGGGCATGAGAGATGGCATCACCATCTTTGCGGACACTTCGCGATTCAAACGTTTTTCATTCGGGCGCAGGGACCTTGCGCAGCGCATTCAAACGGGGTGCCGGGGCAGCTTTGATGCTGTCGTTTGTGGCGTTGTCGCCTTCTATCGCGCAGGCGGATACAGTCATGGAGATAACGGTCGGCAGCACAACCTATCGAGGAGAGGTTTGCGAAAAAAAACCGTCGGAAATCAAGACTCAAATTATCTCCGCGCCATGGAATGGCATTGGTTATGGCGACGCAGTTGCGATGGTCAATTATATCAATGAGAATTACGATGGTTTCCCAGTTTTCGACATAGGATATAATGTTACAGAAACCAGTGTAAAAGCTTATGGGACAGATGAAGGCGGTAGTAATGTTGGGTATGAGATGGCGGACAGCTCTATTTCGGCCATGCTTGTTGCCGAAGGCGCATGCCCGGTCACGCCTACCACAATTGAGGAAGCTGCCGTCCACCCGACCGTGACGCTTGCCTCGACCAAGACGCAGGTCGCGGGGCCGTTCTACATCAGCGTGGATTTCTCCGATCCCGTACATGACCTGACGGCGGGCGATTTCAACGTAACCAACGGCACGGCCTCCAATCTCGACGGCAGTGGCAGCAGCTACGACGTCCAGATTACTCCGGATGCCGCGGGCACCGTGACGATCGTCCTGCCTGCGGGCGCGGCGCTGAACGACGCCGATGAAGGCACGAGCAAAGAATCGAATACGCTCAACGTCACCTACGACCCGCCACCGACCGTTACGCTGAGCACATCGGCCACGTCGCCGCATTCTGGCACGATCAAGGTTACGGCCACCTTCAGCGAGGACGTGACAGGGTTCACTATTGGCGATGTCATGGTTGTCAACGGCTCGAAGTCCAACTTCCATGCGACGAGTGGTAGCGTCTATACCTTCGATGTCGGGCCAGGTGCCGATGGCGCGGTTTCCATCGACATCCCCGCCAACGTGGCGGAGGATGCCGGCGGAAACCAGAACCTGGCGGCAAGCCAGCTAACCGTCACCGCCGACAACACTAAGCCGGTCGTGACGATTACCGGGCCTTCCGTGGCGGTGGTCGAGGAGTTCGGAATACACATCTCCTTCTCCGAGGACGTGACCGGGTTCGAGGCCTCGGATATTCAGGTGGCCAACGGCACGATCATTCCGTCGTCCTTCAATGGCAGCGGCGGTAAATACAGCGTCGCAATCGATCCCGTTCTGGGCCAGGTTGTGACAGTTTCCGTTGCCGCGGATGTCGCCAATGACGAGGCCGGCAACGGCAACGCGGTATCCAACACTTACGAGGTCCAGGCCGCCTCCGTCGAATATGAATTCGAGAAGGCGAAGGAAGAGATCAAGCAGATCATCGTCAACAAGACCAAGACCTCGCTGCAGCTTTCGATCGAGGCGAACAATCATCTGCTCGACGACGCGAAATCCCGTTTCATCTCCAGCAAGCAGGGTGGCGAGGGCAGCTCGGCGAGCGGCTACGTGCCATTCACGCTCAGCATGGCGCCGACGGGCAGCGACGATTACCTTGGCGCCAACGGCTCCTTCCTGCAGCAGTCGACCATGGGCGAGTGGGGCCGCCGCATCGTGTTCGGCGACTTCAACGTCCAGATCGACGAAGGCGGGACCGTCACCGGGTCGTTCAGCGGCAAGGTGGCCTGGGAGAACGACATCTCCGACCGCTTCATGCTGGGCTATTTTCTCGGCGCCGATCTCGGCACGTCTGATATCAGCGAAAGCTTCAAAGGCACAATCAACAGCTATGGCGCATCCACGGGTGCATATTTCGTGGCCGCGCTGCAGAACAATCTGTTCGCCGACGGTTTCATTTCAGCCGGCTACGACTGGACCGATCTTGATCTGAACAACGGAGTGCTCGATCTCTCCGGCGACTACAGCGCGCCCTCCATCACCTTGGGCGGGTCTCTCTCCGGCATTATCGACCGTGGCTGGTACGAAGTCCGCCCCGAACTGTCCTTCAGCTACGGCTGGAGCGATATCGGCTCGGTGCGCTTCCTCGGTAAGGCCTACGGTCTCGTCAATCCCGACCTCTACCTCAATGCTGGCGAGGTCTCGGTGGCGAACATGAAGCTGAGCCCGGAATTCGTCGTGCCGCTGAAAAACGATCTGGGCTCGGGACATGACCTGTTCTTCTCGCTCGCTCCTGAGCTGATCTGCGAGAGCGTCCAGTCCTCTTCCTCCGCCGCCGACGACTATTGTGGCGGCGGCGCGGAGGTCGGACTGACGGGCAAGTCGGCCAACGGCATGAGCCTTGTCAGCGGCAAGGTTGGCATGGACTACCTCAACGACAAGGCGCGGACCCGGCTGGAACTGAGGCTGCGCCGCCAGTTCTGATCCGCACTTGATCGACCATGTTCGCCGGCGGCATGCCTCACGTGCCGCCGGCGATTTTATTGCGCCTGCATCCCGGCGCTCTGCTACGCTTGGCCCGCATGTGCGGGTCTTGAGCGTGGGTATGGGATGAAAAAGCGACCAACGAGATTGCGTTCCGCCGCGTGGTTCAACAATCCGGACAACCCGGACATGACCGCGCTCTATCTGGAGCGTTACCTGAACTACGGCCTGACGCGCGAGGAGCTGCAATCCGGGAAGCCGATCATCGGCATCGCGCAGACCGGATCGGACCTGTCGCCCTGTAACCGTCCGCTTGTGGAACTCGCCCTGCGCACCCGCGAGGGCATCCGCGAAGCTGGCGGCATCGCGCTGGAATTCCCCGTTCACCCGATCCAGGAAACCGGCAAGCGCCCGACCGCCATGCTGGACCGCAACCTGGCCTACCTGTCGCTGGTCGAATCGCTGTACGGCTACCCCATCGACGGCGTGGTGCTGACAATCGGCTGCGACAAGACCACCCCGGCCCTGCTCATGGCCGCCGCCACCGTCAACATCCCCGCCATCGCCTTTTCCGTCGGCCCCATGCTCAACGGCTGGTATCGCGGCCAGCGCACGGGCTCCGGCACCATTGTCTGGAAGGCGCGCGAACTCCATGCCGCCGGCCTGATCGACGACGAGGGCTTTGCCGAACTCGTCGCCTCCTCAGCCCCCTCCACCGGCTATTGCAACACCATGGGCACGGCCACCACCATGAACTCGCTGGCCGAGGCGCTNNCAGGAAACCGGCAAGCGCCCGACGGCCTCGCTCGACCGTAACCTTGCCTATCTCGGCCTCGTTGAAATCCTCTATGGCTACCCGCTCGATGGCGTCGTGCTGACAACCGGCTGCGACAAGACCACGCCGGCCTGCCTGATGGCGGCGGCAACGGTCGATCTGCCGGCTATCGTGCTGACCGGCGGGCCGATGCTGAACGGCTGGTATGACGGCAAGCGCGCAGGCTCGGGTACGGTGATCTGGAAGGCGCGCGAACTGCTGGCGCAGGGCGAGATCGACTACGAGACATTCATGCAGATGGCGGCAGCCTCGGCGCCATCGGCCGGATTCTGCAACACGATGGGCACGGCCTCGACCATGAATGCGCTGGCCGAGGCGCTCGGCATGTCGCTGCCCGGCTGCGCCGCGATCCCCGCGCCTTACCGCGAACGCGCGCAGATGGCCTACGAGACCGGCAAGCGCATCGTCGCGATGGTCCACGAGGATCTGAAGCCTTCCGACATTCTGACGCGCGAGGCTTTCGAGAATACCATTGCCGTGTGTTCGGCAATCGGCGGATCGACCAACGCCCCGGTGCATATCGGCGCCATAGCGCGCCATGCCGGCATCGACCTCGATATCCGCGACTGGGAGAAGATCGGCCGTGACATTCCGCTGATCGTCAACCTGCAGCCGGCGGGCGAGTATCTCGCCGAGGATTTCCATCGCGCCGGCGGCGTGCCCGCGGTGGTCGGTGCACTGATCGAGAAGGGGCTGATCCGCGAACAGGCCATGACGGTGTCCGGAACCACCATGGGTGACAATTGCCGTGGCAAGGCTTCGGTTGACGCCGACGTGATCCGTGCATTCGACAATCCGATCCAGCTGGCGGCGGGCTTCCGCGTCATGGCGGGCAATCTGTTCGATTCCGCGATCATGAAGGCCTCGACCATCACGGCCGATTTTCGCAAGCGCTACCTGTCGAACCCCGACGACCCGAACGCTTTCGAGGGCAGGGCGATCGTCTTCGACGGGCCCGAGGATTATCATGCGCGCATCGACGATCCGGCTCTGGCGATCGATGCCGACTGCATCCTCTTTATCCGTGGCGTTGGTGCAATCGGTTATCCCGGCGCGGCGGAGGTCGTGAACATGCGCGCGCCCGATTATCTTTTGCGGGCAGGCATCCACGAGCTTCCCTGTGTCGGCGACGGGCGCCAGTCCGGAACATCGGGTTCGCCGTCCATCCTGAACGCTTCGCCGGAAGCGGCCGCCGGCGGCGGGCTTGCGCTTCTGGAAACGGGCGACCGGGTGCGCGTCGATCTCAATACGGGTCGTGTCGATGCCCTTGTTGCCGAAGGTGACTGGGAAAAGCGCCGTGCCGCACTCCAGGCGGCTGGCGGCTACAAGTACCCGGAATCGCAGACGCCGTGGCAGGAGCTGCAGCGCGGTTGCGTCGATCAGCTCGGCGACGGCATGGTGCTGAAGCCCGCCGTGAAATACCGGCGCATCGCGGCCAAAGGCATGCCGCGCGACAATCACTAGCTCATCGTTGCGCCCCGGGGGCGGAGAGGCTTGAGTAACAGTCCTGCGTTATATTGATTGACGTACCTCAACGATACTCACTATTTTGACGGCGAGGAACGTCCAGATGAACAAGCCCACCGTCCATGACATCGCCAAGGAGGCGGGTGTCAGCCTTGCGACCGTTGACCGCGTGCTGAACGCGCGGCCAGGTGTGCGGGACAAGACAATCGCCAAGGTGCAGGGCGCCGTGGAGCGGTTGGGTTATGTCCGCGACACCTATGCGGCCAATCTGGCGCGTCAGCGGCTGTATCAGTTCGCCTTCGTGCTGCCCGAGGGGCCGAGCCAGTTCACCGATACCCTGAAAGCGGCCCTGAAGGAGGCGATCTCTTCGCAGATCGCCGACCGCATCGCGCTCAAGGTTGTGACGGTGCCGGCGCACGATCCGCATGCGATCGTGCGGAGCCTGAGGTCGTTGAATGCCGCGGCCCTCGATGGCGTTGCGCTCATGGTCCCCGAAACGCCGCAGGTGCGAGACGCGGTTGCGCGGCTTAAGGCCGAGGGGGTTAGGATTGTCGCGCTGGTGTCCGATCTTCCCAATTCGCAAAGGGATTACTTTATTGGAATCAATAGCATAGCCGCAGGTCGAACGGCTGGGTCCCTTATGGGGCGGTTTGCGCATGCGCAGGGCGAAGTCCTGGTCGTGACCAATTCGATGCGGTCGCGCGACAGTCTCGATCGCCGCCTCGGGTTCGACCAGGTGATTTCCGACGACTTTCCCCACTTGATGGCGCTGCCCTCGATTGAGTCCTATGACGATGCCGCGCGCATGGAGCAGGTGGTCTGCGATGTGATTGCGGCGCGGCCGGGCATCGTTGGGGTTTACTCCATGGGGTCCGGCAACATGCCGCTGCTCAATGCTTTGCGCGCGAGCGGGCGTCTTGGCGAGTTGACCGTCATTTCCCATGAACTGACACCGGCCACGCGCCAGGCGCTTCAGAACGGTGAAATCGCCGCCGTCATCGCGCAAAACGTCGGGCATCTGGTGCGTAGCGCCATGCGGGTGCTGCGCACATTGAGCGACGATCTGCCGATATTCGAGGCGCAGGAACGTATCCGCATCGACATCATTATCCGCGAGAACCTGCCCGGTTCCCGGTAGCGGTAATTCCGCGTTTCAAGCGATGCCTGGCTGAAATCATCTGTGCATATCCGATCATATTTGAGGGGCGTACCTCAAAAAATCATGGACAAGAGGTACGTTCCTCATTAAAAACAAGGCCAGCACGCCCGAGAACCCAATGAGGGGTGCAGTTGAACGCTTTGGCGTTCTCAAGACGGGAGGAAAATCCGATGAAGAAAGCGCACCTGTTTGCGGCAGCAATGCTGACGGCTGTTTCAGCGATGCCGGCACACGACGCGCGCGCGGACGATCTCACGCTGTGTTGGGCGGCATGGGATCCTGCGAACGCGCTGGTTGAACTGTCCAAGGATTTCGAGGCCAAGACCGGCCACAAGATGAGTTTCGAGTTTGTGCCGTGGCCGAATTTCGCCGACCGCATGCTCAATGAGCTGAATTCCGGCGGCAAGCTCTGCGATCTGATGATCGGCGACAGCCAGTGGATCGGCCTCGGCGCCGAAGCCGGGCACTACGTCAAGCTCAATCCGTTCTTCGAGAAGGAAGGCATCTCGATGGACGACTTCATTCCCGCAACCGTGACCGGTTACGCGGAATGGCCGAAGGGCACGCCGAACTACTGGGCGCTGCCGGCCTACGCCGATGTCGTTGGCTGGACCTACCGCAAGGACTGGTTTTCCAAGCCCGAGCTTCAGGCCGAATTCAAGGAAAAATACGGCCGCGATCTTGCCCCGCCGCAGACCCTTGAAGAGCTGAAGGACATCGCAACTTTCTTCCAGGGCCGCGAAATCGACGGCAAGACCGTCTATGGCGCCGCCATCTACACCGAGCGCGGTTCCGAAGGCATCACCATGGGCGTGACCAACGCGCTCTACAACTACGGCTTCAAGTACGAAAACCCGGACAAGCCGTATGATCTTCAGGGCTATGTGAATTCCAAGGGCGCGGTCGCGGGTCTTGAGTTCTACAAGGCGCTCTATGACTGCTGCACGCCTCCGGGATCGTCGGACTGGTACATGTCCGAGGACATCGACGCCTACAAGTCGGGGCAGGTGGCCTTGCAGATGAACTTCGCCTTCATCTGGCCTGGCGTGAATGCCGATCCGAACGTCGGCGGCGACAAGTCCGGTTACTTCGCCAACCCGGCAGGGCCGGATGGCCATTTCGCGCAGCTTGGCGGGCAGGGCATCTCGGTGGTCTCCTATTCCGACCATCAGGACGCGGCGCTTGAATACATCAAGTGGTTCGCGCAGCCCGAGATCCAGGCCAAATGGACCGCCATGGGCGGGGCATCGGCCATGCGCTCGGTCGTCGAAGCGCCGGACTTCCCTGACAAGACGCCCTTCAACAAGGCCTTCCTGGAATCCATGGCCATCGTGAAGGACTTCTGGGCCGAGCCGTCCTACGCCTCGCTGCTGCTCTCCATGCAGGACCGGGTCCACAAGTATGTGATCGCCGGTGAAGGCACCGCCCAGGAAGCGCTCGACGGTCTCGTCGAGGACTGGACGGAAGTCTTCGAGGACGACGGCAAGCTGTAACGGGAAATCGCGACAGCCCGGCCCGCAATCGGGCCGGGCTGTCCACATGATCCGCGCGGTTGTGCCGGTCTTTGCGCCGCCCCGCTTAACCTCTCACCTCATGGCCAGGTAGACTGTCTCATGTCCGGGACAACGATAGATCACGTCGCCAGAGCAACGCCGCCCAAGGTCGCGCGCCGCATCAAGGGGCTGTCCGACCGGGCGATCGCCTGGATATTCGTCGCACCGACGATCTTCCTGCTGCTGGCGATCAACATTTTCCCGCTGCTGTGGACCATCTACCTGAGTTTCACGAATTATCGCGCCAACCGGCCCAATGCCGAAGTCAGCTGGATCGGAACGCGCAACTACGAGCGCATTCTGGGTGACGCCGACATCTGGCTGACCATGCAGGCGACGGCGCATTTCCTGTTCTGGACACTGGTCCTGCAGGTGCTGATTGGCTTCACGCTCGCCTGGCTCATCAACCAGAAATTCAAGGGCAACGATCTTTGGACGACCATCATCGTTCTGCCGATGATGCTGTCGCCGGCCGTTGTCGGCAATTTCTGGACCTTCCTCTATCAGCCGCAGATCGGCCTGTTCAATTATGTGGTCGCCTTCCTGACCGGTGCCGATCCGACCAGCTTTTCGATGATCGGCGACGTGTCGCTTGCGCCCTGGGCCATTGTCATCGTCGACACATGGATGTGGACCCCCTTCGTGATGCTGATCTGTCTTGCGGGTCTGCGTTCGATACCGGACTCCATCTATGAGGCCGCCGAGTGCGACCGTGCGTCAAAGTGGCGCCAGTTCTGGACCATCACCGTGCCCATGGTGCTGCCGTTCCTGATGCTCGCGGTGCTGTTCCGCGGCATTGAGAATTTCAAGATGTTCGATCTCGTCGTGCAGCTCACCGGCGGCGGGCCAGGCAACACAACGACGCTGACCTCCATCGACCTGAAGCGCGAAGCCTTCGAGAAGTGGCGCACGGGCTATTCGTCGGCCTACGCCATTATCCTGTTCGTCACGGTCTTCGGGCTCGCCTCGATCTACGTCAAGGCGCTGAACAAGGTGAAAGAGCGATGAGCGGCTATTCCGTCACCGAACCGTCTTCCACGCAAAAGTGGGTCGCGGGCGTTCTCGTGATCGGCTACGCGCTGGTCACGCTGCTGCCGCTGATGTGGATTCTGGCGACCGGCTTCAAATCGTCGGCGGACTCCATCGCCTATCCGCCGAAAGTGACGTTCCAGCCGACGCTGGAAGGCTATGTGAACCTGTTCACCACGCAGACCCGGCAAACGCCGGAATATCTCGAAGCGCATCCGCCGCAGACCTGGTACGAGGAAATCGTTCACGGCAAGGGCATGGTGATCGCGGGGCCGTCGCGCTTCGGCGAGCGCTTCATGAACTCGGTCATCATCGGCTTCGGCTCCACCTTCCTGTCGGTGTTCCTCGGCACGCTGGCGGCCTACGCCTTCTCGCGCTACCGGATTCCCTTGAAGGACGATCTCCTGTTCTTCATCCTCTCGACGCGGATGATGCCGCCTATTGCGGTGGCGATCCCGATCTTCCTGATGTTCCGCAATCTCGGCCTGTCGGACACCCACACGGGCATGATCCTGCTCTACACGGCGGTCAATCTCTCGCTGTCGGTCTGGCTGTTGAAGGGGTTCATCGACGAGATACCGCGCGAGTATGAAGAGGCGGCGCTGATCGACGGCTACACCCGCTTTCAAGCCTTCATCAAGGTGGTTTTGCCGCAGGCCGCGACCGGCATCGCGGCAACGGCGATCTTCTGCCTGATCTTCGCCTGGAACGAATATGCCTTCGCCGTGCTGCTGACGTCCGGCACGGCGCAGACCGCGCCGCCCTTCATCCCGACCATCATCGGCAACGGCGGTCAGGACTGGCCGGCGGTGGCCGCGGGCGCAACGCTGTTCCTGCTGCCGGTCATGGTCTTCACCATCCTTCTGCGCAAGCACTTGCTTCGCGGCATCACATTCGGAGCCGTGCGCAAATGAGCAAGTTTTTCAACGAGCTGTTCAGGCTTCGCCGTGGCGCATGGGAAATGGTCGCCTCGATCCTCATCGCGCTTGGCGTGTTCATGCTGATGCAGCCCTTCGCGTTGTGGGCTTTCTCCTCCGCCTTCTTCGTCACGCTGACGGGCACGGTGATGTTCATCATCGTCAGCCATTTCCCGGAGGGCGAATGATGTACGAGAAGGTCTGCCCGATCATGCCTTCGCGCGATTTCGATGTGACCGAGGTGTTTTACGGAAAGCTGGGGTTTCAGACCTGGTTCCGGCAGGACAATCAGTATCTGCTGCTCAGCCGGGATAGTGTTGAACTGCACTTCTTCCATAAGCCGGACCATGACCCGGCAACCTGTGACCACGGCGCCTATCTCAGGCCGGGCGATGTTGACGCGGTAAGCGCGGAAATCGCAGCCCTTGGCCTTGGCGGCGATACAGGCTTTCCCCGGTTTATTCCGGTTGAAGACAAACCCTGGGGCATGCGCGAGGCAGCGGTGCTGGACCCTGATGGCAACCTTCTGCGTATCGGACAGGAGATCGCCTGATGGCTGAAATCGTACTCAAAAACGTCCGCAAGGAGTTCGGCGATTTCACCGCCGTGCAGGCCTCGTCCTTCAAGGTCGAGGACGGCGAATTCTTCATGCT
>JAGRLC010000028.1:0-50475 GCA_020441995.1 Rhodobiaceae bacterium | reverse complement strand
GGCAAGACGACGACGCTGAGGATGATCGCCGGTCTCGAACTCCCCACGTCCGGCGAGATCTACATCGGCGGCGAAGAGGTGGGGCAGAAGCCGGCGAGCCAGCGCGACATCGCCTTCGTGTTCCAGATGTTCGCGCTCTATCCGCATATGAACGTGCGCAAGAACATCAGCTATCCGCTCGTCAGCCAGGGCATGCCCAAGGCCCAGGTGCGAGAGAAGGTGGCCGAGGCCGCCCGCATTCTCGGCATCGAGAAGCTTCTGGACCGTCCCGTGGGCGGGCTGTCCGGCGGCGACCGCCAGCGCGTCGCGCTGGGCCGCGCCATCGTGCGCGATCCCAAATGCTTCCTGATGGATGAGCCGCTTGGCGCGCTCGATGCCGAGTTCCGCGAGCACATGGCCGAGGAGTTGCGCGCGCTGCACGACCGCATGGGCGCAACCACCATCTATGTCACCCACGATCAGCTCGAAGCCATGCAGATGGGTGACAAGATCGTGGTGATGAACCACGGTGTCGTTGAGCAGTTCGGCACGCCGCAGGACATCTATGACAAGCCGGCGACCATGTTTGTTGCAGATTTCATCGGCTCGCCGTCGATGAACTTTCTCAAGTTCCACGGCAACCTCGACACCGCCGCCACGAGCGTTGAATTGCATCGCCAGAAGCTGCCAGTTCCCGCCCTGTGCGAGCCCTTCGAAGGCGACATGGTCTACGGCGTGCGGCCCGAGCATATCCGCCTGTCGGACAAGGCGAATTATCGCGGCGAGATTGTTGCGACCGAGTATCTCGGCACAACGCAGATCGTGACACTGAAAACCCACAACGGCGAGGTGAAGGCACGCGTCGCCTCCGACCAGAAGGCGAAAGCCGGCGAGACAGTCGGGCTCGAATTCAACGGCGCGACCGTGACCCTGTTCGACAACCAGACGGGCCGCGCGCTCAGGTCCGTGATGAACGAGGGAGTGCTGTCCCATGGCTGAGGTGGCACTCAACGGCGTGACCAAGCGCTTCGGCTCCACTGTCGCGGTTGACGACGTGACGCTCACGGTCGAGGACGGCGCCTTTGTTGTGCTGCTCGGGCCGACGGGCGCCGGCAAGACGACGATGCTGCGGCTGATTTCCGGTCTTGAACGGCCCGATACCGGCGACATCGTTATTGGCGGGCGTTCGGTAATCGGCGAGACGCCGGCCCAGCGCGACGTGGCGATGGTGTTCCAGCAATACTCGCTTTATCCGCACATGAGCGTGCGCGACAATCTCGCCTTTCCGCTGCGTTCGCCGATCCTGAAAACGCCGGAAGACGAGATCAGACGCAAGATCAATGAAGTCGCCGAAGTCCTGCACATCGCGCACAAGCTCGACAACAAGGCGACCGCGTTGTCGGGCGGCGAGATGCAGCGTGTCTCCATCGGTCGCGCCCTTGTGCGCGATCCCTCGATCTACCTGATGGACGAGCCGCTCAGCTCTCTAGACGCGAAGCTGCGCGCTGACCTGCGCATCGAGCTGAAGCGCATTCAGGCGAGCCTTGGCGCGACGCTGCTTTACGTGACGCATGACCAGATCGAAGCCATGACCATGGCCACCCATATCGGCGTGCTCGACGAGGGCAAGCTGGTGCAGTTCGGCTCGCCGCGCGACATCTACGAAAACCCGGTCAGCCTCTATGTGGCGAGCCGTCTCGGCCTGCCGCGCATCAACCGGCTGCCTGCGGATATCTTCGCCGGCGCGCCGTCCGGGGCGAAGACGATCGGGTTGCGTCCCGAGCATATCCAGCAGGGCGAGGGCATGCCGGCGAAAGTCGTGCGTGTCGAACACCTCGGCGACCAGACGCGCCTGCATCTCGATCTCGACGGCCACGCCATCGTGACCTTGAGCGATGCGCACACATCGCTCGAGCCCGGCGACACGCTCGCCATCCAACCCAGGAACGCACTCTATTTCGACGCCGCCGGCGCAAGGATCGCCTGAGGAGGAAACAATGAAGCAGTTCATAAATACAAAAGAGACCCTCGTTGCCGAGGCAATCGACGGAACGCTGCGCACCGCGGGCGGGCGTCTCGCGCGCCTCGATGGCTATCCGCACATCAAGGTCGTCGTGCGCACCGACTGGGACAAGTCGAAGGTCGCGCTGGTGTCGGGTGGCGGCTCGGGCCACGAACCCAGCCATGCCGGCTTCGTCGGGCAGGGCATGCTGACCGCTGCCGTCTGCGGCGAAGTCTTTGCCTCGCCATCCGTCGATGCCGTGCTGGCGGGTATTCTGGCGGTGACCGGAAAGGCCGGATGCCTGCTGATCGTCAAGAACTATACCGGCGACCGGTTGAATTTCGGCCTCGCCGCCGAGCGCGCCCGCGCACAGGGTCTGAAGGTTTCCATGGTGATCGTCGATGACGATGTGGCGTTGCCCGACCTGCCGCAGGCGCGCGGCGTCGCGGGGACGCTGTTCGTTCACAAGATTGCCGGTGCGCTGGCCGAGCAGGGCGCCGATCTCGACACGGTCACGGCGGCTGCGCAGCGGGTTATCAAGGGCGTGTCGTCGATTGGTATGTCGCTCGACACCTGCACCATTCCCGGCGCACCGAAGGAAGACCGCATCGGCCCCGGCAAGGCGGAACTGGGCCTTGGCATTCACGGCGAGGCGGGCGTCGACCAGGTCGATTTCTCGACCGCGCGCGGCGCCATGGAAATGGTGGTCGACAGGCTCGCGCCCAATGTCGGCCCCGGTCCTCACGTGGCGCTGCTGAACAATCTCGGCGGCGCAACCCCGCTTGAGATGGCGGTTCTGGCGGAAGAGCTGATCAAGTCGCGGATAGGAGAACAGATCCGCTGGATGATCGGACCGGCGCCGATGATGACGTCGCTCGACATGCAGGGCTTCTCGGTATCGCTGCTGCCGGTCACAAAGGCCGACGAGGCGGCCTTGCTGGCGCCGGTTGCGCCATGGGCCTGGCCGGACTGCCATGCGGTCGGAGATGTCTCGATCATGGCGCTGCCGGACGGCCTGACGCCGATCAAGCCGACGCCGTCGAAAAACCCCGAGGCGCGCGCCTTCATCGAGCGCTGCTGCAACATCCTGATCGAAGCGGAAGCGGACCTGAACGCGCTCGACGCCAAGTCAGGCGATGGCGATACGGGCAGCACGCTGGCCACCGCCGCACGCGCACTGATCGGCGCGTTGGATGCGCTGCCGCTCGCTGACCATACCCAGCTCTACCGCGCCATCGGCCTTGAACTGAGTCAGACGATGGGTGGCTCGTCCGGCGTGCTGCTGGCGATATTCTTTGCCGCCGCCGGCGATGCGTCGGCCAGCGGCAAGGATGCCATCGGCGCGTTGAAGGCAGGGCTCGGCCGCGTCCAGCAGGTCGGCGGGGCAGGGCCGGGCGACCGCACGATGATCGATGCGCTGGCGCCGGCGCTCGACGCCCTGCCGTCGGGACTGGCGGCGTCCGCAAGGGCGGCGCGCGAAGGCGCGGATGCCACGGCGAACATCACCCGCGCTCGCGCCGGCCGCGCCAGCTACCTGTCCGAGAGCAGCCTGGCCGGCCACAACGACCCCGGCGCGGAGGCGGTCGCACGGCTGTTCGAGCGGATATCTGAAGCAGGCTGATCCGCTGGTCTCGCGGCTTGATTTCCGGTTCGTGACCCGTCAGCCGAGAACGAGCTTCGGGAAATAGAACGACACGACCCAGTTCGGCGCGTCGACGATTTCCGAGATGCGCAGGTCGCCGCAGACGGAACACAGCATGTAGGAGTCTTCGGCGGACATTCGCGTTGATGCGGTGAGGCGGTCGATCATGGCGCTGACGGCGTCGCGGCATGCCTGCATCAGGTCCTCGCCGATCCCTGTGGTGGCGAAATATCCCTTTGCATCAAGATGTTGCCGAAGGGGGGCGCTGGTTTCGAAATAAGGTGCCGGGGGAGCCGCGCCCTTGATGACCTCGATGCGCACGGCAATGTCCATCGCGCTCTCGATGGCGGTGCCGCAGACCTCGCCATCGCCTTGCGCGGCATGGGTGTCGCCGATGGACAGTAAGGCGCCGGGCACTTCGACGGGAAGATAAAGCGTGGTTCCCGCGCAGAGATCGCAGATGTCCATGTTGCCGCCGACATGGCGGGGCGGGATCACGCTATGCCGCCCGGTTTGCTTGGGCGCTACGCCGATGGTGCCGGCAAAGGGGCGAAGTGGCACGCTGGCATGGGACGAAAACGCGGCCGGTTCACGTATCGCGGTGTCATAGGACCACATGTGCAGAGCCGGGGCGGTGAACTGGTCGGCCAACAGGCCGAATTCCGGAATGATCGCCGTCCAGCCGAGGCCGGAGGGGATGAACTCCTCGATAGCGATCTTCAGCGCGTCGCCCGGTTCCGCTCCCTCAACATGTATCGGTCCGGTCACCGGATTGACCCTGTCGGGGTCCAGTGTCAGCACATCCGCGGCCGTGCTGTCAGCGTTCAACTGACCGTCGCCGGCATCACGGCATTCAAACAGCAGTGTTTCGCCAGGGGTGACGGTGCGGACGGGCGCAATCGTGTTGTCCCAGCCGTAGTGGACGCAATCCTTGTGGATCGTGTGCGCCAGATTGAGGTGATTTCTCATGCGGTCAGGCTAACGGCTTTGCGGTCTGTGCACCACCTTACCGCAGCTGCGAAATGATATCCCGCGTATGGCGTGCTCCCTCTGACCCGCCGGCGTTCGGCTCTGCAAAAAACTCAGGGAAAAGTGATATTCCATTCAAAATAGGGAACTTTACTGGCAAAAAATCATTCAAATCTCACTGAATTACCGGGGTTTTTCGAATGCCGCAGCTGCGAAAATAAATGCTGCGGTTGCGAAGAAAATCTCTTCCCGTATAATCAGGGGCAGATTCCAATGAAAAAATTCAAGGAGGAAACCGGCATCCTTTGTGAAGCAAGCGAAGGAAATTTTGTTCCATGATTGCCTCTTTGATCCGGATTGTTCCTTTCACGAAACTGCTTGCCGGCGTTGCGCTGCTGATGCTGGGCATGGGGCTGCAGAATACCCTGCTCGGGGTGCGCGCGGGACTTGAGGACTTTTCCAGCATCGAAGTCGGCAGCCTCATGGCGGCTTATTTTGTTGGTTTCCTGGCTGGCTCGACGATCGTTCCGAATTTCGTCTCGAGCGTCGGCCACATCAGAACGTTTTCAGCGCTCGCATCGCTGGCGTCCTGCGCGATCTTGCTTCACCTCGTCGCGATCGATCCGGTTTTCTGGAGCGGTTTCCGTTTCATCACGGGCTTCTGCATCGCTGGCCTCTACCTGGTCGTCGAAAGCTGGCTCAACGGAAGCGCCGAGAAGGAGTTTCGCGGCCTGATCCTGTCATCCTACTTCTTCGTGAACCTTGGCGCGATTTCCTTCGGGCAATTGCTGCTTCAGGCGAGCGACCCGCGCAGTTTCGAGCTTTTCGTCTATGCCTCCGTGCTGATGTCGCTGGCGGTCCTGCCGGTGGGACTGGCGCGGATCGAAGCGCCTGCGCCGACGCCGAATGTGCGGTTCAATTTCGCCTCGCTGGCCAAGATCTCGCCCTATGCCCTGGTGGGAACCGCCATGGCGGGCCTGTCGAACGGTGCGTTCTGGGGCCTTGCGCCGCTTTACGGCGTGCAGAGCGGTATCGGCGCCGATGACATCTCGGTTGCGATGATGGTCACGATCCTTGGCGGCGCGGCTTTGCAGCTGCCCCTGGGGCGGCTGTCCGACGTGGTTGACCGCCGCATCGTCATATCCGCCGGCAATGTCGTTCTCGGCGTGCTGGCCTGCGCGATCGCGCTTGGGCTTTACGGCAACCAGGTCATGGCGCTGGTCATCGCGTTCTTCTTCGGTGGGCTGCTGCTGACGCAATACGCGCTGTGCATCGCCCATGCCAACGACTTCGTCGCCGACGGCGACTATGTCCAGCTGGCGAGGGGACTGCTGCTGGTTTTTGGCGGCTGTGCCGCTGCTGGGCCGCTCGCCGGTTCGGTCCTGATGACCTTGCTGGGCCCCAGCGCGCTGTTCTGGCTCGTTGCGGCCGCCGCCTTCGCCAGCACTGCCTACGCGCTGTGGCGCATGTCGCGCCGTGAGGCAACGTCGGGCGGCCGCGATTTCGCGCCCGCGTCCGCAGGCCTGTCCAGCACTGTTCTGGCCCCTGATGAGGTGGCCCTCGAAGGCGCTGGCGATGCAACACCACCTGAACCGTTGGCAGAAGAAGGAGCGGAACGATCTTTCGGATAGGCAAGGAGAATTTCTTGAACGCACCCGAACCATCGGCGTCACGGCCGCAAGCTTACGAGAAAATAGCCGTCATCGGCGCGGGATCATGGGGGACGGCGCTTGCCGCCGCCGCCGCCCGGGCCGGCCGCGATGTCAGGCTGTACGCCCGCAGACCGGAAACAGCCGCTGAGATCAATCGGGACCGGCGCAACCGCGCCTATCTGGATGATGTGCCGCTGCCTGAAGGCATTTGTGCTGTAAGCACGCTTGAGGACGCCCTGCATGACGCGGATGCGGTGCTGCTCGTGGTGCCCTCTTCGGGCATTCGCAGCATGGCGCGTAAAATCGCACCCTTGACGCCCCAGGGCGCTCCGGTCGTCATTTGCGCCAAGGGCGTTGAAACCGATAGCGGCCTTCTGCTTTGCGATGTTGCCGGCGAGGAAATGCCGGGCCAGCCGATTGCCGTCCTTTCAGGCCCGACATTCGCCGATGAGGTTGCCTCCGACCTGCCGACGACCGTAACCATCGCTTCGCCGCCGGTGCCGGGTGAGCACCTGGCGGAAGGGGTTGCCGCCGGCCTGGCCCTTGCCCTGAGCGCGGGGTCCTTCCGGGCGTATGTGTCCGACGATCCTGTCGGCGTCGAAATCGGCGGCGCGATGAAGAACGTCATCGCCATTGCCTGCGGAATTTCGCGTGGCGCAGGCTTCCGCGCCAACATGACAGCCGCGCTGATCACCCGTGGCTTGTCGGAAATGACGATGCTGGCAACGCGTCTCGGCGGCCGCGCCGAGACGGTTGCCGGCCTGTCCGGGCTGGGCGATCTGACGCTGACCTGTTCCAGCGAGCAGTCGCGCAACCTGCGCTTCGGCTTGCAGCTTGGCGCAGGCGCAACGCGCGAGCAGACGTTCGATGGCGCACACGTCGTCGTTGAGGGGGTGCGTAATGCCGTTTCCGTCACCGACCTTGCGCGCAAGCAGGGCCTGACCCTGCCGATCTGCGAGGCGGTGCGGGCCATCGTGCATGACGATGCCGACATTGCCTCGACGCTCGGCGACTTGTGGGCGCAGCCGATCGAGGCGGAGTCGGGCGAACTCGACGTGACCTTCCGTCATCCCGACGCGGAGCAGGCGCGCGAGAGGATCGAGGAGTTGATCGGATGAGCCCGGACATACCGGATTATAGTCCTCCGCCCGCGAAGGCCTTCACGCTTGCCACCGATCTCGACGGAACCTTTCTTGGTGGAAGCGAAGCCGACCGCAGGGCGCTGTACTCCTGGATCGATGCGCATCGCGATGCCGTTGAGCTGATTTTCGTCACCGGCCGCGATCTTGCTTTCATCGAGGATTCTTGCGCCGCAGGCGTCATGCCGTGGCCGGATTTCGTGGTTGGCGATGTCGGCACGACCATTGCGAAACATGATCCGCAAAATGGTCTGATGATCCCCGACGGCAGGCTTGAAGCCCATATCGCGCGGCTCTGGGGGGAGGGCATCGGCCCGCTCGCTTCCATCCTCGATGCGGCGCCCGGGATCACGCCGCAAGACGGCGTGTTCCGCTACCGGATGAGTTACCACTACAACCCGCAAGCTTTCGATCCGGCCATAAAGCCGGCGATCGAGGAGGCGGGGTTCGACTGTCTGATCTCCGACAACCGGTTTCTTGATGTGCTGCCGAAAGGCGTCAGCAAGGGGCCGTCCCTGATGCGCCTTCTGGAATGGCTGGAAACGCCGCGGCATCGGGTACTCGTCGCCGGCGACACGCTCAACGATCTGTCGCTGTTTGAGACCGGGCTCAAGGGCGTTGCCGTCGGCAACAGCGAGCCCGCGCTGATCGAGCGCATCACCCACCGCGCAAACGTCCATTTCGCCAGCGCGCATGGCGCGGCGGGCATCTGGGAAGCGATCCGGGTGCTGGGTTTTTACGATATCGCGGCGAACGCCGCCAATACAAACAAGGAGGCTCTGGTTTGAGCTCGAAGAAATCCGATCTGGTTATTGTTTATCACCGCCAGCCTTATGAGGAGGTGATGGAGAACGGAAAGCTCGTGCGCCGCGAGAACAAGAGCCCCAACGGCATCGTGCCGACGCTGAAGAGCTTCTTCGGCCATGTGGATCAGGGCTCCTGGATCGCTTGGAAGGAAGCCGAGGACCCCGCGCGTCCCGACTTCGAGAAGGTTGTCGAGATCACCGACGCTTACGGCGACTACCGCGTCTCGCGGCTGGCGTTGTCGAAGGAGCAGGTGCGCAGCTTCTACCATGTCACCTCGAAGGAGGCGCTGTGGCCGGTGCTGCATGCTTTCCGCGAACGCTACAATTACGATCCCGTCGACTGGCCAACGTTCCGCGAAGTGAACTATGCATTCGCGCAGGCGGCAGCTCAGGAGGCGAGCGACGACGCGACCATCTGGGTCCACGACTACAATCTGTGGCTCGTGCCGGAATACCTGCGGCAGATGAAGCCGAACGCCAGGATCGGCTTCTTCCATCACACACCGTTCCCGGGGCCTGACGTTTTCAACGTGCTGCCGTGGCGACGCGAGATCGTCGGTTCTCTGCTCAAGTGCGATGTCGTCGGCTTCCATATTCCGCGCTTTGCTCAGAACTTCGCCGCCGTCTGCGAGAGCATGTTCGACATAGAGGCGATCGAGCGGACCACTCTCGATCTCGATGACATCCGGATGCGTCCGGCCCTGTCGGAACTCAAGAGCCCGACCTGCGTGGTCTACAACGGGCGGCGCGTACACACCGTCGCAACGCCGGTCGGCATCGACGTGAATTATATCGAGGACTGCGTCAACGACGCCCAGACCGCCGATCTGGAAAAGCGCATCGAAGAGGAATTGGCCGGCAAGCGCCTGCTACTGTCCGTCGGGCGTACCGACTACACCAAGGGCGGCGCGGAACTGCTCGATACCTATGAGCGCCTGCTGGAGCGTCGTCCGGAACTGCACGGGCAAGTCCGGCTGATGTTCGTTTCGGTTGCCGCCAACAACGGCATGGCAGCCTACGAGCAGGTCCAGCAGGACATCGAGTCGCGTGCCGGCGGCATCAACGCCCGTTTCGCCACGTTCGACTGGCAGCCGGTGCATCTGATCTCGACACCGATTCCCTTCCGGGAACTGGCCGCCTTCTACCGCAAGGCCGATGTCTGCTGGATCACGCCGCTGGCCGACGGCCTCAACCTGATTGCCAAGGAATTCGTGGCTGCCCGCAGCGATGGCGATGGCGTGCTCGTACTGTCGGAATTCGCAGGCGTTGCGGTTGAACTGCCCCATTCGGTGCTCTGCAATCCGTTCTCCGCCCGCTCGATGGACCACACCATCGACCAGGCGCTCGACATGCCGGAAAACGAGCGCAGGGAGCGCATGAGCGCGATGCGGGAGGTGACCAGCGGTCATACCATCGCCGACTGGGCCGATGATCTTCGCGCCGCGATTGCCGCCGTGACCGGGCCCGGGGAGCAACCGGCCTTCGCAAAAATCCTCAAGAGCGCATAGGCTGTATGAAAAACCTGTTGATGACAGGTAGGCCGCACGGTTTATGCTGGCGGCCCTTTTCAGCCGTATAAGAATGAGGAAGCCCCATGGAAATGCAAGACGAGATCCGGATCGAGGCACCGCGAACCCGCGTTTATGAAGCGCTTAACGATCCTGAGATCCTCAAGGCGAGCATTCCCGGCTGCGAGGAACTGACGAAGACGTCCGATACGGAGCTGGAAGCCAAGGTCGTTCTCAAGATCGGTCCGGTGAAGGCCAAGTTCGGTGGCAGCGTGACGCTCGACAAGAGCCAGGCGCCCGGTCACTTCTCCCTGTCCGGCGAGGGCAACGGCGGCGTTGCGGGCTTTGCCAAGGGCGGCGCCGATGTCGAGCTGGAAGAGGATGGCGACGCGACGATCCTGCGCTACACGGCCAAGGCCGATGTCGGCGGCAAGATCGCGCAGCTAGGCAACCGCCTGATCAGTTCGACCTCGAAAAAGCTTGCCGGCAAGTTCTTTGAAAACTTCAAGAACGAAGTGGAAAACTAGGCCTCGGTTCGACGTGTCAGGCCACCGCGCGCGCCAGCGCGCACTGGCTCCACAGGTCGCACAGGGCACCCGCCAAGTGCTCGATGTCGGCATCGGTGTGCAGCGGTGACGGCGTGATGCGCAACCGCTCGGTTTTCACCGGCACGGTCGGATAGTTGATCGGCTGCACATAGATGCCATAGCTGTCCAGCAGCACGTCGGAAATCCATTTGCACTTCTTGGCGTCGCCGACCATGACCGGGACGATGTGGCTGGGATTGTCCATGTGCGGGATGCCCCTGCGGTCGAGCGCGGCGCGGACCTTGGCCACGTTCGCCTGATGCGCGCGGCGCTCTTCCTGGCTCTGCTTCAGGTGCCGGATCGAGGCGGCCGCGCCTGCGGCGAGCGCGGGCGGCAGGGCGGTTGTGAAGATGAAGCCGGAGGCGAACGAGCGCACGAAATCGCACAGCGCTGCGGATGCGGTGATATATCCGCCCATGACGCCATAGGCTTTGCCCAGCGTGCCCTCGATAACGGTGAGACGGTCCATCAACCCTTCGCGTTCGGCGATGCCGCCGCCGCGCGGGCCGTAAAGTCCAACCGCATGCACCTCGTCGATATAGGTCATGGCGCCGTGCTTGTCGGCAACATCGCAAATCTCGGCGATCGGTGCGATGTCGCCATCCATGGAATAGACGCTCTCGAAGGCCACCATCTTCGGGCGCGACGGGTCGGCCTGCGAAAGCTGGCGGTCGAGGTCTTCAGGGCTGTTGTGCTTGAAAATGTGCTTTTCGGCGCGCGAGTGGCGGATGCCCTCGATCATCGAGGCGTGGTTGAGCGCGTCGGAATAAACGGCCATGCCGGGAATATGCGCCGCCAGGGTGCCCAGCGCCGCCCAGTTGGAAACATAGCCGGAGGTGAACAGCAGGGCCGATTCCTTGCCGTGCAGATCGGCGAGTTCGCGCTCGAGCAGCACATGGTTGTGGTTCGTGCCGGAGATGTTGCGCGTGCCGCCGGCACCGGCGCCGCAGCTGTCGATGGCCTCTTTCATGGCGCCGGTGACAACCGGGTTCTGGCCCATGCCGAGATAATCGTTGGAGCACCAGACCGTCACATCCTGAACCGAGCCGTCGGCGCGGTAGCGGGTGGCCTTGGGAAAATCGCCGCTGTGGCGCTCCAGATCGGCGAAGACCCGGTAGCGGCCTTCCTCGTGCAGCCGATCGAGCTGCTGGCGGAAATAAGCGTCAAAATCCATTCAATGCTCCCTCACCACGCTTTGAGCGTGACACACACATTCGCGGACCGCAAAGTAACCGTGCAACGCCATACAAACCAATGCGGCCTTTCGCCACCGTTGCACTGATTTTTTCTCGGCGTAATTGATGGACATCAAGCCTGCGCAAGCGCCTTTCAGGTCAGCGCAAGCGCGACGCGATGGAACAGCATGCCATGATCCGCTATTGATTTGGAGATCGTCCGAACCGGAAGGCGGTTTTCCCGAAGACGCTCGATCAAGGGGTGTGAAGCTCGAAAATGGCACCAGCTGCTGAACGTCCGATATTGCTGGTCGCGGCCCACGGCGAAAGAGGCGGGGCTGGCGATAATGCGCGCCTTGCCTCGATTGCGGACGCGGCGGGAGCGCTGCTTCCGGGCTGGGATGTGCGCCATGGTGTGCTCAGCGGCAAGCCGGCGCTTGAGGATGCGCTTTCAGGACCGGCGGGCCGGACCGTAGCCGTATGGCCGTTCTTCATGTGCCGCGGCTATTTCACCGACACGGTGCTCAAGAAGCGGCTGGACGGTCTCGGTCTGGAGCACGTCATGCTTGATGTGCTGGGAGAATCCCGGTCCTTCGTGGAACTGACCTGCGAGAAGCTGTTGCGGAAAGCGGGCAGCACCCCGGAAAACGTGCTTGTGATTGCCCATGGCTCGACCAAGGGAACGCAATCGCGTCTCGCGGCGGAAAAGTTTGCGGGCTGGCTTGCCGAAGCGGGGGCTTCCCCGAATGTGACCTGCGCGTATCTGGAGGAGCCGCCATTCGCCGCCGGCGCGATTGCCGGCCTGCCGCAAGGGTCCGTCATAGTCAGCCTGTTCGCGGGCGATGGCCTGCATGGCGGACAGGATCTTGACGATATACTCGCTGAAAGCGGACGCGATGATCTCACGGTCGTCACACCGGCAGCCGACACGCAGGCGGTCGCCCGCATCGTTGCCGGAGCGGTGGTCAACCGGCTGGACGCGTTCATGCCGGCGTCAGAGTGACGGGCCGTGTCAGCCGCGCTTGATCGCATAGACAAGTTCAACCGGCTGCTCGGGCGGGTTGCGGCATGGGCCGCACTGCTGATGATGCTGTTTCAGGGCGTCGCCGTCCTGCTGCGCTATGTTTTCAGCTACGGATTGATTTCCTTTCAGGAAGCCGTGATTTACGGCCATGCCTGCCTGTTCATGCTGGGCGCGGCCTACGTGTTGCAGGTCAACGGGCATGTCCGGGTCGATGTGTTTTACAACCGGATGAAACCGTCCGCGCGGCGCGCCGTCGACATCGCCGCGCTGGTTGTCTTCGTCATTCCGGTTGCCTGCGCCATTGGCTGGTACAGCTTCCCCTATGTGCTGTCTGCGTGGTCAACGCTTGAAGGCTCGCGGCAGACCGGTGGCATTCCCGCCGTGTTTCTTCTCAAAACGTCGATCATGGTCTTTGCGCTATCGCTCGCGTTGCAGGCTGCCGTCATTGCCGTCCGGTTTGTGACCGGTCAGCCCATGCGCGACTGGGAACCGGAGCCGGTGTCCGCAGATAACGGGGACGCTTGAGCATGGACCCGGTGCAACTGACGCTGGTCGTCATGCTTTTCGCCACGGCGTTTGGCGCGGTTCTGGCGGGCATTCCCGTTGCCTTCGCGCTCAGCGGGTCCGCATTGCTGATGGCGTTCGGCGCCAGCCGGTTCGGTCTGTTCGATCTGGCGTTCCTGGGCGCGATCCCGTCGCGGATCTATGGCGTCGCCATCTATAACGAGGTGCTCACCGCCGTCCCGCTGTTCATCCTCATGGGCGTGATCCTGGAACGCAGCCGCGTCGCCGAGGACCTTCTCGACAGCATGGCGCGGGTGTTCGCCCGCGTGCCCGCGGGGCTTGGGATATCGGTGACGTTCGTCGGCGTGCTGCTGGCCGCATCGACCGGAATTGTCGGCGCAACGGTCATCGCCATGGGGCTTCTGAGCCTGCCGACCATGCTCAGGCGCGGCTACGACCCGGCGCTCGCGTCAGGCTCGATCTGCGCGGCGGGCACACTGGGCCAGATCATTCCGCCATCCATCGTTCTGGTTTTTCTGAGCGATCAACTGTCCGCCGCCTACATGGAAGCCCAGCGCGAGATCGGCAATTTTTCGCCCGTGCCGGTTTCCGTCGGCGATCTCTTTGCCGGCGCCCTGATCCCCGGTCTCGGGCTCGCGGCGCTATACATGGTCTACCAGTTCATTGTCGGACTGCTGCGTCCCGACCTGTGCCCGCCGCCGGCGGAAGAGGAAAGGCGCTCGGTAGAATGGCGCGATGTCATTTTCAGCCTGGCCGCCCCGGTTCTTCTGATCCTGACCGTGCTGGGATCGATCCTGACCGGCGCCGCGACCCCAACGGAGGCCGCAGGCGTCGGCGCGCTGGGCGCGTTGCTGCTGGCGGCGCGCAAGCTCAACAAGCCGGATATCGCGGAAAGCCCGTGGCAGGACCGCGTGACCGCGCTGCTGGGCCTGCTGGTGTCCGCAGGCATCATCGCGGCGTTCGCGCTGCCGGTTTTGCGTGAACTTGGCGATCTGCGCATGACGCTGAAGCACGTCAGCGCGTTCAACGCGGCAATGTTCTCCTTTGCCGTGGCCTGCACCGCATTGCTGGCTCTTGGCGTTGTCGTTTCCATCGTGACGCTGGCCCGCCGCGCGGTGCTCAACGAGGTGCTGATCAGCACCATGCGGATTACGACGCTCGCCTTTGTGATCCTGATCGGGGCGACGATCTTTTCACTCGTGTTTCGCGGCTTCGGCGGCGACGAGATCGTCACCCACGCGTTCGACCACATTCCCGGCGGTGTGAATGGCGCGCTTCTCGCCGTTCTGGTCGTGGTCTTCGTGCTCGGCTTCTTCCTCGACTTCATCGAGATCGTTTTCATCATCATGCCGATTGTCGCGCCGGTGATCCTGAGGTCCGGCATCGACCCGGTCTGGTTCGGCATCCTGATCGCCATGAACCTGCAAACCTCGTTCCTGACGCCGCCCTTCGGCTTTGCCCTGTTTTATCTGAAAGGCGTTGCGCCGAAGGTCATCACGACCGCGCACATCTATCGCGGTGTGCTGCCGTTCATTGCCATCCAGATCGTGGCGCTGATCCTGGTTTTCCTGTTCCCGGAGCTTGCGACATGGCTGCCTAGCCGGATTTCCGGTTGAGCTTGCACGCGTTTGTCCCGACGGTGCTATCACCGCAACAATCCTTATGATGATATGCGCGGCGCAGCACGTATCAGGGAATACACAGGAATGACGAAAGCAGACGGCAATCTCTGGCAGACGACGGTGCAGGAGCAGATCGCGACATCGCCGCTCTCAGGTGACGTCACGGCCGACCTTGTTATCGCCGGCGGCGGCTACACGGGCTGCTCGGCGGCGCTCCATGCCGCAAGCGCAGGACTGTCCGTCCGCTTGCTTGAAGCGGAAACGATTGGCCATGGCGGCTCCGGGCGAAATGTAGGTCTCGTCAATGCCGGCCTCTGGACCCCGCCGGAGGCGATCGCGAAACTCCTGGGCGAAACCGCCGGTGCGCGTTTGTCGTCGATACTGGCGTCGGCGCCCGAGCTTGTGTTCTCGCTGATCGACCGCCATGCGATTGAATGCGAGCCCGTCCGCAGCGGCACACTGCACTGCGCGCATTCGCCTGCCGGCCTGAAGGACATTCAAGAACGGCACCGGCAACTGGTTGCGCAGGGCGCGCCGGTCAGGCTTTTGCCGGCGGAAGAAACGCGGCAGCGGACCGGTTCAGGGCGCTTTCACGGCGCACTGCACGATGCCCGCGCAGGCACGGTCCAGCCTTTGAGTTACTGCCTGGGGCTGGCGCGCGCCGCGCAAACGGCGGGAGCGCAGCTTCATGAGCGCAGCCCTGTGCTGCGCGCGGATTACGACAACGGCACATGGCGGTTGAAGACCAAGCAAGGCAGCGTTTCAGCCAAGCACCTTCTTGTGGCGACGAACGCTTATTTCAGCGAACTGAAGGGCATCGAGCCGCCGCAAAGCATCCCGATCAGCTTTTTCCAGATGGCCACCACGCCGCTTGGCCACAACTTGCGGCAGGAGATTCTGCCCGGTGGCGAGGGCTGCTGGGACACGGCAACCGTGATGTCCTCGTTCCGAAAGGACAAGGCGGGCCGTCTGATTGTCGGCGCCATGGGGTCGCTGGACGATTTCGGCGGCGGGTCGCACCGCGCCTGGGCGCGCCGCAAGCTTCGCGCGCTTTATCCCCAGGCGGGAGAACAGCCGTTCGAGCACGCCTGGTTCGGCAGGATCGCAATGACGAGCGACCACTTGCCCAAGATCCTGCGGATCGGCCCGAATGGCTACGCCGTGTTCGGCTACTCCGGCCGGGGCATCGGTCCGGGCACGGTGTTCGGGCGCGCCATTGCCAGGGCAGTTGCCGGCGAGGGCGAGGCCGCTTTCCCGGTCGAGGCGCGCGATGCGCATTCCGAGCGTTTCATAGGCGTGAAACAGCGCTACTACGAACTCGGCGTGACGCTCGCCCATATTGCGGCAAGGTGACCGGCGAATGAGCGATTATGAAACCTTCGATCTCGGGCCGTTGACCCTGCAATGCGGCATCACGCTGCCCAAAGCCCATCTGGCCTACAAGACCTATGGAACGCTGTCCCCGGCCAAGGATAATCTCATCCTCTATCCGACATCCTACGGGGTTCATCACACCGACATCGAATGGCTGATCGGGCCGGGCAGGGTTCTAAATCCGGAGCGCTATTTCATCGTCATTCCGAACCAGCTCGGCAACGGTCTCTCGACGTCTCCGAGCAACATGGCCGAGCCGTTTACCCATGGCCGCAATCCGCCGATCCGCCATTGGGACAACGTTCATGCGCAGGAGAGGCTGCTGCGCGAGCGTTTCGGCGTGGAGCGCATCGCGCTCGGTTACGGCTGGTCAATGGGCGGGCAGCAATTGCTGCACTGGGGTGCGATTTTCCCCGAACGCATCGCGCGTATCTGCGCCACCTGTACTTCAGCCCGTACGTCCGATCATAACAAGGTCTTTCTCGACGGGCTGCGCACGGCGCTCGCCGCCGATCCGGGTTGGCGCGGTGGCTGGTTCGAAACGCGCCCCATTGCTGGAATCCGGGCATTCGCGCGCGTCTATGCCGGCTGGGCGTTGAGCCAGACCTTCTACCGCGAACGCGCCTGGGCTTCGGCGGGCTTCAGTTCGCTTGAGGATTATCTTGTGCGCGCGTGGGAGGGGAATTTCCTGCGCCGCGATTCCGTAAACCTGCTGTCCATGGTCGATACCTGGGCGAACTCGGATATCTCGGACAACGAAATCCATAACGGCGATCTTGCCGCGGCTCTTGGCGCGATCAAGGCCGATACGATCATCCTGCCTTCGGACACGGACCTCTATTTCACCATAACCGACAGCGAAAACGATGTGGCCGGGATGCCGAAAGCGGAACTGCGGGTAATCTCATCCATCTGGGGACACCGGGCCGGCAATCCGGAGTTTACGCGTGATGACGAGGCGGTTCTCGCAAAAGCGGTGAGCGATCTTCTCGCGCGCTGAACCTGTCCTGACGCAGGCTCAGGGCGGCGCCTTTAAAGCCGTCTGAGCAACAGACCTTGGCCGGCGGCAATGGTTCCGGCGGGTCTGTCTTGCCGATATGTTGCGTCAAAATCTTACGGTCCAGCGGGAGGACTCTGCGCCATGTTCAAGATCGAATGCCTCAATGCCGGCGATGGCGATTGCCTAATCCTCCATTACGGCAGCCCGCTGGCGCCGGATTTCGTCCTCGTCGACGGTGGCACCCCGGCCATGGGCCCGCAAATTCCCAGGTCGCGCGTGGCGGCTCTCGCCGACGAGTACGGCTTGCTGTTTCCCGTCATTTTCGAGCTCGGCATCGTCACCCATTCCGACAGCGGCAGCATCGAAGGGATGATCTCTCTCATCGACAGCGTCAGCCATGACCAGCGCACCTCGCTCGTCGAATTCAAACAGTTCTGGAACAACGTGGCCGCAAGATCGGCGGCCCAGGAGGAGCGTCTCGAAGCCGAACTGGAAAAACACGGCATTGCCGGCAACAAGCCCCATGGCGGTGGCGTGTGCACGGATTGGGACGATGTCTACATGGGGCACATGAAGGTCACCGTCATCGGACCGGAAAAGGACGCGGTCGACACCGGATCGATCATGGCCCTCGTGTCTTGCCAGAAGAAGACCCTGCTGCTCACCGGAGACGCATCGGGCGCGGGCCTTTACGCTGGGCTGAGGGCCAAAGATCTGCTCGACGGCAGCGGCGAAGCGGATTTCGACGTCATGAAGCTTCCGTATGGCGCGACGTCGAAGACGCTGGACGCTGATTTCTTCGCCAAGGTTCGCGCGGCCAACTACATCGTTTCCGCCGATGGCTCGAACGGCCAGCCGGACGCCGACGTGATCGGCATGTTGTGCGAAGCTCGGAGCGGCGCTGCTTTCACGCTTACGCTGACGAACCCGATTGCAGATCTGAAAGTCCCCTCCAACGTGACCGTCGTTGCGCGTAAAGAGAACGAAGGGTCCGTCATCATCCCGATGGCCTGAGTGCCTGGCCGCTTTCAGGCCCGCATCACGGATAACGCCGCGTGAGCCATTCGAGCACGCAAGCCGGCTTTTCGCTGCCTTCAAGCTCGATCACCACCGACCAGACCAGATGAACGCCGGGGTTCAGATCCTCAGCGTTCTTCAGCGTGAAGCGTCCGCGAACCCGTTCGCCCGCGCGCACAGGCGCTGTAAAGCGCACCTTGTTGAAACCGTAGTTCACGCCCATGCCCGAAGCGGGCAGATCGACCACGCTTTCAAACAAAACCGCCAACAGCGACATGGTGAGAAAGCCGTGGGCGATGGTGCCGCCGAAGGGCGACTCGGCTTTCGCGCGCGCCTCGTCGACGTGAATCCACTGATGGTCGCCTGTGGATTCGGCGAACATGTCGATCCGCTTCTGGCCGATCTCGAGCCAGTCGCTGACGGCGACTTCCTGGCCCACGAGAGCGCTGAAATCGGCTGTATCGGTGATGGATGCGCGCTTCACGTAGCCTGGTTCCTGTCGTTGCATGCCGGATCAAGCGGCTGATTTCATGAGAATATCTTCGGCAGCTGTGCCGAAAATGCGGGCTTGCAGAAGGCTCGCGAATTGCTAGGGTGGATGCAACAGCAATTTGGGCGCCGGTCGCCGGAACAGCAGCGCGCGTTTCATCCGCATGTCGTTGCACCCGGTTTTACGGCGGGCAGCCCTGCACAGGACATACGGTCGTGGACGGACCAGAAGCAAAGCCACCGGGGGCTCCCGGTGCGCGGGCGCAGCATAAACGCAAGCGGCGCGGAAAGCGTGGCGGACGCGCATCCCGTCGCCGCAAGTCGCGTAACGCGCAGGCCCATCAGCAAGCGCAGACCAGCCCGCAATCCGGGAGCGGCGCTGAGGAACGCGGCAATCAACCGCAAACCGGGCAGACGCGCGCAAACGGCGCAAATGCCCCGGCGGATGCCCGGAAAGACAAGCCGGAAGCGTCGCCGGGCTCCGATGTCCGCAAGCCCGCCTCAGGCAAGCCCATTGAGGCCGCGGCTCCGCATGTTCGCCGCCAGCATCCGGGCGACACGGTCTATGCGGCGCTTGATCTTGGCACCAACAACTGCCGGCTTCTCGTGGCAAGGCCGACGCGCAACGCGTTCCGTGTCGTCGATGCCTATTCGCGTGTCTGCCGTCTGGGACAGGGGCTTGCTCTGACCGGTAAGCTGTCCGATGAGGCGATGGACCGCGCCATCGAGGCGCTGGCGGCGTGCCGCGACAAGCTGCTTATCAATGGCGTGAATCGCCACCGCCTGATCGCAACCGAAGCCTGCCGCCGCGCCGACAACGGGGCGGAGTTCCTTGAGCGTGTCCGCAAGGAAGCCGGTTTGAACCTCGAAGTGGTCTCCCGCGAGACCGAGGCGCATCTCGCGGTTGCGGGCTGCGCGTCGCTGATCGATCCGAACGCGACGGGCGTCGTGGTCTTCGACATCGGTGGTGGCTCGACCGAACTTGTCGTGCTCGATTTCAAGGGCAGAAAGTCCGGCGGGCGATTTGCCGGCTCCATGCTGCGCAAGGCCGCCGTCGGCTGGACCTCGCTTCCCGTCGGCGTCGTAGGTGTCGCGGAGCGCCACGGCGGCGTTGACGTGCCGCCTGAGCTTTTCGGCGCGATGGTCGATGAAGTGGCGGAGATGCTTGACGCTTTCCCGGCCATCAAGGCGCTCGACAAGCATCCTCGCGGGCGCGTCCATCTGCTTGGCACGTCTGGCACCGTTACGACCATCGCCGGTGTTCATCTCGGCCTGAAGCGCTACGACCGCCGCCGCGTCGATGGCACGTGGATGGGGCCGCACTCGATCCGCACCGTCAACGAGCGGCTTATGGAGATGAGCTATGAGGAGCGCGCCAGCAATGCCTGCATCGGCCGCGACCGTGCCGATCTCGTGCTCGCCGGCTGCGCCATCTTCGAAGCGATCCGCCTGCGCTGGCCCTGGGCGCGGGTGCGCGTTGCCGACCGGGGCTTGCGTGAGGGCATTCTGATGTCCCTTATGTCCGAGGACGGCGTATGGCAGGGACAGGGCGGCAATCCTGTCGCGGCAAATGCAAACGCGGGGCGGCAGGCATGACGAAAAGCTCCGGACGCGGAACGCGCAGCCTCAAGACGCGGGTCAAGACCGCCAAGAAACGCTCGACCTCCTCGACCCGCTGGCTTCAGCGCCAGTTGAACGATCCCTACGTGGAGAAGGCACGCGCGTTCGGGTTCCGCTCGCGCGCCGCCTTCAAGCTGGTTGAGATCGACGAAAAGAACCCGCTGCTGAAGCCCGGTATGCGCATCCTTGATCTCGGCGCCGCACCAGGCGGCTGGACGCAGGTTGCCGTTGAAAAGATCAAGCCGGACGGCATGGTTGTCGGTGTCGATATTCTGGATATGGACGCCATTCCCGGTGCTGAAATCCTGAAGCTTGATTTTCTCGATGACGACGCACCGCAGCGTATTCAAGATGCTCTTGGCGGCCGCGTCGATCTCGTCATGTCCGATATGGCGGCCTCGACCACCGGCCACCGCCAGACCGATCACCTGCGCACCATGGCGTTGTTCGAGGCGGCTTACGCTTTCGCCTGCGAGGTTCTGGCTCCCGGCGGCGCGTTTCTCTCTAAAGTGTTCCGCGGCGGCACCGAACAGACGCTTCTTGCCGACATGAAGCGCAACTTCGAGAGCGTGAAACACGTCAAGCCGCCGGCGAGCCGTCCCGAATCGGTTGAGTTATATGTGCTCGCGCAAGGCTTTCGCGGCGAGGGCGGGGCGCAATAACCGCTTTCAACGGGGCTTAAACGGCCATTTGTTTGTGCATCAGGGCTGCATTGCGTCAGCTATGCCTTCCGCCCGTCGCAATGCGGTGATATGTAGCGCGGCCACGACGGTCGCGTTTGTCGCTGCCGCCTGCTTTTCGCAAAGTCGTGGCCGCTATCGGCCGAGACATTGCCTCCGGCCCGTCATACAGGGTCGGTGGACGCAAGGCGGTACCCGTAAAACGCCTTGCAAGCGGAGCCGAGAATGTCTGGCGAAATGAACTCTTCCGATAATGTTTTTGGAACTTTGGCGCTCACGTTCGATGACGTGCTGCTGAAGCCCGGCCGCTCGGAAGTGATGCCGGGGCAGGTCAATACCGGCACGCAACTGACGAAATCGATCCGCCTCGGCATTCCGATCATGTCGTCGGCCATGGACACCGTTACCGAGGCGCGCATGGCGATCGCCATGGCGCAGGCCGGCGGCATGGGCGTCATTCACCGCAACCTGACCCAGGACGAACAGGCCGAGGCCGTTCGGCAGGTGAAGAAGTTTGAATCCGGCATGGTCGTCAACCCGCTGACCATCGCGCCGGAACAGACCCTGTCCGATGCGCTTGACATCATGAAAGCCAACGGCATTTCCGGCATTCCGGTCGTCGAGCGCGATGGCAATGGCGAACAGCGCAGGCTGGTCGGCATCCTGACCAACCGCGACGTGCGCTTCGCCAACGATCCGGACCAGCCGGTCAGCGAACTCATGACCAAAAACCTGATCACGGTGCGCGAGACCGTTGACCAGATCGAAGCCAAGAGGCTCCTGCATACGCACCGCATCGAGAAGCTGCTGGTGGTCGACGGCGACTACCGCTGCATCGGCCTCATCACGGTGAAGGACATCGAGAAGGCGCAGCTCAATCCCAATGCCTGCAAGGACGAGCAGGGCCGGCTGCGCGTCGCCGCCGCGACGACCGTTGGCGACGATGGCTATGCGCGCACCGAACGTCTTATTGACGCGGGCTGCGATGTCATCGTCGTCGATACCGCGCACGGGCACTCGACGAAGGTGCTGGAGCAGGTCGGGCGCATCAAGAAGCTGTCCAACTCGGTTCAGGTCGTCGCCGGCAACGTCGCGACGGCGAGCGGCACACAGGCGCTGATCGATGCCGGCGCCGACAGCATCAAGGTCGGCATCGGGCCGGGCTCGATCTGCACCACCCGTATCGTGGCGGGCGTCGGCGTGCCGCAGCTCACCGCCATTCTCGACGCCGTCGAGACCGCCAACAAGCACGGCATTCCCGTCATCGCCGACGGCGGCATCAAGTTTTCCGGCGATCTCGCCAAGGCGATTGCCGCCGGCGCAAGCTGCGCCATGGTCGGCTCGCTGCTGGCGGGCACCGATGAAAGCCCCGGCGAGGNNTCTATCTGCACCAGGGCCGCAGCTATAAATCCTATCGCGGCATGGGCTCTGTCGGCGCCATGGCGCGCGGTTCGGCGGACCGTTACTTCCAGGCCGAAGTACGCGACAAGCTGAAGCTGGTCCCCGAAGGCGTCGAGGGTCAGGTTCCCTACAAGGGGCCCGCAAGCGGCGTTATTCACCAACTCATCGGCGGCTTGCGCGCCGCAATGGGATATGTCGGCGCCGCGAACATCGAGGAGTTGCACGAGAAGGCCGAATTCGTCCGGATCTCGTCGGCATCCTTGCGCGAAAGCCACGCGCATGACGTGACAATCACTCGTGAAAGCCCCAACTACGTGTCGAACGCCTAGAGCGTGTTCAGGAAAAGCGGATACCGGTTTTCCGCTCGGAACACGCGTCAAAGAAAGACACTGAACCAAGGATATTGGTATGCGTGACGGGGGCCGTATTGCGGCTGCGGCCGAAGTGCTGGATGACATCGCGAACCGCCACAGGCCGGCAGCCGACGCGCTGAAGGACTGGGGTGTGTCGCACCGGTTTGCCGGCTCCGGCGACCGCGCAGCCATCGGCAATCTTGTCTTCGATGCCTTGCGCCGCAAAGCTTCGCTTTCCTGCATCATGCAGAAGGACACAGGCCACGCGTTGGCGCTGGGCGCATATGCCTGCCTGTGGGGTCGCGATCTCGATCATGTCGAGGTGACGCTGGCCTCGGACCGCCACAGCACGGGGCCGCTCAAGGACGCTGAAAGAACCGCGATCCGCAATGGTCTCGGCGGCGATGCTTTCAACGATGCGCCGGCCCATGTGCGCGGCGACTATCCCGATTGGCTTGATGACGCCTTCACGGATGCCTTCGGTGACGCGCGCGCGGAGGAGGGTGCAGCCCTTGCCATGCGCGCTCCTGTCGATCTGCGCGTCAACACGCTGAAATCCGACCGCGCCAAGGCGCAGAAGGCGTTGTCGCGCTTTGCGGCTGAACCCACGCCATGGTCGCCTGTGGGTCTGCGCATCGCCGCGGGCGAGGGGGCATCGCGGGCACCCAATATCCAGGCCGATGCCGCCTATCAGCGCGGCCGCGTCGAGGTGCAGGACGAGGCCTCGCAGATTGCCGCGATCCTCGCGCTTGATCCCGCGCACCGGCAGATCGGCGACCTGTGCGCCGGCGGTGGCGGCAAGACGCTGGCGCTTGCGGCGCTGAGCGCCAACAAGGGTCAGGTCTACGCTTATGACGCGGACGCAAACCGGCTCGCGCCAATCCATCAACGCTTGCAGCGCGCCGGCGTGCGCAACACGCAAGTTCTGCCCTCGACGTCCGAAGCACTCGAAGGTTTGACGGGCAGGCTCGATCTCGCCTTCGTCGATGCGCCCTGTACCGGCACCGGCGTTTGGCGGCGCAGGCCCGACGCCAAGTGGCGGCTGTCGGAAAAGGCGCTGGAAGAAAGACAAGCCGAACAGGTTGCGGTGCTCGATATGGCAGCCGCTACCGTGAAGCCCGGCGGCACGCTGGTCTATGCGACCTGTTCGATCCTGCCGGCCGAGAACAACGCGCAGGTGAAAGCCTTCACCGGGCGCCATCCGGAATTCGCGGTCGCCGACATGCATGAACTCGTGCCCGCACGGCTCGGTGCGGAGGTTGGCGCGGGCTTGCTCGAAGCCGCGATCGTATCCGCCGAGGGCCTGACGCTGACGCCGCGCCGCACCGCGACCGACGGTTTCTTCGTTGCTGTCATGCGGCGCAAGGAAGCCTGAATAACCGTTCAGGTACCGGCCATTTAATCGCCCCAATCCATGCCTATCTCACCTGCCGCTGCGGCAGGTTGATGTGTGCTGCCACCGCAAGTTTTCACCAGCAATCGGAAGAGACCCGAATGCCCAGACGCAAACATATGTTTCCGAAAGCCGGGCCCCGCGCCCGTTCAGCCCCTTAAACAGCGGGCCGTTTGCGTCATGCGCGGCTCGCGGGAGATGTCCCATGCGAGCCGATACCGCACATGAAATCATTGCGACCCAGCCCGACGCGCGCCGCGCGTTCGATTACGCAGCCGACAGCTATGCGCCGCGGTTGCTGGGCCATGTCCTGAACCGCGAAATCGCCATTGCCGAGCTGCGCGACAGCCGTTTCGGCCGCCTGCTGGCGCGCCCGAACATGGCCGCGCTTGCCGGGTTTTCCGGTTCCGGGCGGATCGGGCCCGGTATGCTTGGCCTTGCTGACGGACATGGCATCGAGAGCCGCGAGCTTGCGCAGAACTATATCGTTAATCTCGATATCTGGGATGGCGATGATCGCAGCTGGCGCATGTGGCAGGTCAGCCGGCGTGGCGTGAACCTTGTCGTCCGGCTCGACTTCACCGCCCGTCACGATGCCGCTTACCGCGATTTCCTGAGGCCCGGCAAGACGCGCCCCTTCGCCTATTTCGCCCATCCCGGCAATCGCGATGGCTACAACACGCTGGCCTGGGCGCGCATCGATCTCGACCTGGACACCGGCGAGGCGCTGATCGAGGAGGTGCAGACCGACTGGCTGCGCCTCGCCGCACTGTTCCACAAGCGCGTGAAGGCCGGCGCTAGGGCGGTGCTCAACGGGCAGAAGATTCCCGCCGAGCGCGTCCACGCCTACATGGAACTCATCCTCGCGCCCCATAAGGCGCTGTGGCAGGAAGCGATGATGATGGCGGCGCTGCGGGTCATCGTCGAGGATATCGGTATCCGTTCCATCTTCATGCACACGCCCGAAAGCGGCGCGCGGCTGAAGAACATCGGGGAAAAGCGCGTTCCGCCGCGCTCGATCTATAGCGATCTGCCGCGCAAGTTCTGCTTTTCCAGGGGCAGCACCCTGCCGCGTTTCCTGGAAGGAGGCGCGACGCGCCGCATTGCCGCTCTCCGGCGCAAGGCAGCTCTGCCCATGTGGCATCTCGACCTGACGCCGGGCGCGCTTTAAGAAACAATTCCAGGAAAGGTGTACGCGGTTTTCGTCCGGAATTGCGTCACTGAACATCCTCTACAGCACGTCTGGCGCTGATGTCCGGGCATGACGACGGGAGAACACATGCTGAAGCTCTATTACGGTCCGCGCACGATCGCAGTTGCCACATTGATCGCACTGGAAGAGGCGGGAGCCGAATACGAGCCCGTGCGCCTGGATATGGCAAACCTTCAGCAGCGCACGCCCGAATATCTCGCCATCAATCCGAAGGGCCGCGTGCCCGCGCTGGTCACCGATCGGGGCATCCTGACGGAAACGCCGGCGACGCTTGCCTATATCGCGCAGACCCATCCGGACGCGAAGCTGGCGCCGTTCGACGATCCGTTCGCCTTCGCTGAAGTACAGTCGTTCTGCGCCTACCTTTGCTCGACCGTTCACGTCGCCCACGCCCACAAGATGCGCGGCACGCGCTGGGTCAAGGAAAGCGACAAGGCGGCGCTGAAGGCCATGAAGGCCAATGTGCCGAATACGATGAGCGCGTGCTTTTCCATGATCGAAGAAGAAATGTTCAAAGGGCCCTGGGTCATGGGATCGCAATTCACGATCTGCGATCCATATCTCTTCGCGATTGCGTCATGGCTTGAAGCCGATGGTGTCGACGTGACGCCGTTCCCGCTTGTGATGGAGCACCGCAGCCGCATGCACGAGCGCGATAGCGTCAAACGCGTCATGGCGATGCAGAACGCTTAGCAATACAATAAGCCTGCTCATCGTTTGGGCTTGCGCCAGCGCGAACAAGGCGCATAACCAGTTGCATGGATTTAACGGCGGACAATCTGTTTTCGGTCGGCAAGCTCGTCGGGCACCTGTCCTACGTGCTGCTCGTGCTGTCGATGATGATGCGCTCCATGACGTGGCTGCGCGTCATAGCCGTATCGGCTGGGCTGACGTCGGGCGCCTACGGCTATTTCTGGCTCAATGACCCAGTCACCGTCTTCTGGGAAGCAGTCTTCGTTCTCACAAACCTCGTTCAATTGCTCATCCTTGCCTTCGAGAATCGCAAGCGCGCGTTGAGCGAGGAGGAGCAGATCGTCATCAGGGCCATGCTGCCGAACGCGGATATGCGTGCGGTCCGGCGCATTCTCAAACTTGGCGTATTGCGCGAAGTGCCGCCGGAAACGGTTCTTATAGAACAGGGCGGGATGGTGCCGGACCTGATCGTGCTGACGCGCGGAACCGTGCAGGTGGAGAAAGACGGGAAAATCATCGGTGCCTGCGGCGAAGGAGACTTCCTCGGCGAAATGAGCTTCCTCAGTGGCGAACCCGCGACAGCCACGGTGATGGTCACCAACCCCACTCATTACATGGCGTTCGAGCGCACGCGTTTCCGCGTTTTCCTCGACCGCAACCCGGATATCCGCCATATCGTCGAAGCAAGCTTTAACCGCAACCTGATGGCCAAACTGGTGCGCACCAGCCACGCCGTGGGCGGAGAGAAGCCCGAATCGGTAAACCCCATTGCCGACTCGGAGAAGATTCCGTAAAGGGCCGCATGGAAACCGTTACCGAGCTTCACCCCGACCGCATCCTCGTCATCGATTTCGGCAGCCAGGTCACGCAGCTTATTGCGCGCCGCGTACGCGAGGCTGGCGTCTACTGCGAGATCGTTCCCTTCCAGTCCGCCGAAAAGGCGCTTGATAGCTTCGCTCCGAAAGGCGTGATCCTGTCCGGCGGTCCGGCCTCGACCAGCGACGAGGGCAGTCCGCGCGCGCCGCAAAAGGTCTTCGAGCTGGGTGTGCCGGTTCTGGGCATCTGCTATGGACAGATGGCGATGTGCGTGCAGCTTGGCGGCGATGCGCAGGGCTCCGACCATCGCGAATTCGGCCGCGCCACCATCGAGGTGAAGGAAGTCTGCGCCGTCTTCGATGGTGTCTGGAGCCAGGGCGAGCGCCACGAAGTCTGGATGAGCCACGGCGACCGGGTCATCGAAATGCCGGAAGGATTTCGCGTCTTCGCGCGTTCCGAAGGCGCGCCCTATGCTGCTTTCGGCGATCCGGCCCGCAATTTCTACGGCTTCATGTTTCACCCCGAAGTGGTCCATACGCCCGATGGCGCGAAGCTGCTCGCCAATTTCGTCCACAAGGTTTGCGGCTGCGGCAACGACTGGACCATGGCCGCATTCCGCGCCGAGGCGATTTCGCGCATCCGCGAGCAGGTCGGCGACGGCAAGGTGATCTGCGGCCTGTCGGGCGGGGTGGATTCAGCGGTTGCCGCCGTGCTGATCCACGAAGNNAAGCCATCGGCGACCAGCTCACCTGTATCTTCGTCGACCACGGCCTGATGCGCATGAACGAGGCCGAAGAGGTCGTGTCGCTGTTCCGCGGCACCTACAACATTCCGCTCGTCCATGTGGATGCGTCGGAAATGTTCATCTCCGCGCTTGAAGGCGAGAGCGACCCGGAAAAGAAGCGCAAGACCATCGGCAAGCTCTTCATTGACGTGTTCGAGGAAGAGGCCGGCAAGATCGGCGGGGCAGGGTTTCTGGCCCAGGGGACGCTCTACCCGGACGTGATCGAGAGCGTCTCCTTCACAGGCGGCCCCTCGGTCACCATCAAGAGCCACCACAATGTCGGCGGTCTGCCCGAGCGCATGAACATGAAGCTCGTCGAGCCTCTGCGCGAGCTGTTCAAGGACGAGGTCCGCGCGCTTGGCCGCGAACTGGGCCTGCCGGAAGCCTTCGTCGGGCGCCACCCGTTCCCGGGACCGGGCCTTGCCATCCGCTGCCCCGGCGGCATCAGCCGCGAGAAACTCGAAATCCTGCGCAAGGCCGACGCGATTTATCTCGACGAGATCCGCAAGGCCGGTCTCTATGACGCGATCTGGCAGGCCTTCGCCGTTCTGACCGACACCAAGACCGTCGGCGTCATGGGCGACGGGCGCACCTATGAATATGTGCTGGCGTTACGCGCGGTGACCTCGGTCGACGGCATGACGGCGGACTTCTATCACTTCGACATGAATTTCCTCGGCCGCACCGCCACCCGCATCATCAACGAGGTGAAGGGCGTCAACCGCGTTACCTACGACGTGACATCGAAGCCGCCCGGCACCATCGAGTGGGAATAGTTATTTATGTGCAAGTAAATGATTTTATACAAACTGCCCCCTAATCCTCGCAATTTAAAACTCAAATTTGATGATGATTTGAAAGAAAAATTGAGATGGTTCTGTGCTCAGGGATAGAGACTAGGAGGGCGAATATGTTAAGTCGCCAAGAAACAAAATCCATTTTTAATGAATTTAGCTTGTTGCTGATTAAATGAATAATTTATCGACTAAAGATAAAATGTCACTTATATTATAATTATTCATGACATAAAGGATTCTTTAAATTGAAATATCGCGCGGAAATAGATGGTTTGCGAGCGCTTGCTGTCGTTCCGGTTATACTATTCCATGCTGGATTTGAATTATTTAGCGGGGGGTTTGTCGGGGTTGATGTTTTCTTTGTAATTAGTGGCTACTTGATTACTACAATCATTATTGAAGATATAGAAAACAAGAAATTTAGCATCACAAATTTTTATGAAAGACGTGTTCGAAGAATTCTGCCAGCATTATTCTTTATAATATTTGTATCTATTCCTTTTGCTTGGATGTGGATGCTGCCAAGCCAGATGAGAGAATTTTCACAAAGTCTAATTGCAGTCAGTTTTTTTGTATCAAATATCCTATTTTGGAGTAAGAGTGGTTATTTTGATGCTGCAATAGAAGAAAAACCTTTGATACACACTTGGAGTTTAGCTGTAGAAGAGCAATTCTATATTTTATTTCCTATTATTTTAATTTTATTTTGGCGCTATGGTAAGGAAAAAGTGTTTTTTTCAATTATTATAATTGCAGCAATTAGTTTATTATTGAGCGAGTGGGGTTGGCGCAACAATCCCATGGCTAATTTTTACCTTGCGCCAACACGTGCATGGGAGTTGATGGCGGGATCTATTGCTGCATTTATAGTGCAGAAAAACGGGGTTCAGAAGGAAAACGCCTTAGCATTGATTGGTTTGTTGGCAATTATATTTGCAATTTTTGTATATGATAAAGATACCCCATTTCCAAGCGTGTATTCACTGGTTCCTGTTATAGGTGTAGTGCTGATTATTATTTATGCTGATGAAGATACAATCACAACTAAAATTTTAAGTATAAACCCGCTGGTAAGTGTTGGTTTAATTAGTTATTCTGCTTACTTATGGCATCAACCGATTTTTGCTTTTGCTCGGATTAGATTGCTGGAGTTTCCTTCGCGAGAGTTAATGTTGGCGCTTTGCGCTTTGTCTATAACGCTGGCATATCTAACCTGGAGGTACGTTGAACAGCCATTCAGAACAAGAACTAAAACAAAAAGCTTATTTGTTTTTTCTCTCTCTGCAATTGTATTAATTATTTTCTCATCCATAGGTCTTTTGGGACATTTATCCGAGGGGTTTCGTGGTAGATATCAAATATTGACGAAAGGTGATGTTGGTCATCTGGAATACCATCGCCATATTGATAATAAATATTATGATTGTGAGCCACTAAGCGTCGCATCAGAGGCGTTATCGTGGGAGGGATTCTTGCGTTGCAAGCAATCTGGACGTGGAGAGTTTGATTGGCTTCTACTCGGGGATTCCCATGCAGAGCACCTATTCTTGGGGTTAGCTGAAGATAACCCTCATGTGAATATAGCATTTTATATATTTGGAAGCGCACCATATTACGGCAATGAGAGATTTGAAAATATTTTCGACACTATAGCTAATGTAAAAAGTAAGAAATTAATTATACTGACGATGAGTTATGTAACAAGAGTAAATAAACCAATGGAGCTGAGGGAGGGTTTTGGGAATACGATAGAATTTTTGCAATCTCTGGGGCATCAAGTAATTCTTGTTGGAGATATTCCAAGATATAATATCTCACCTGAAGATTGTAAGTACGGAGGTTCTATAGAAAAAATTATGTCATATTGCTCAATGCCATACACACAGTTTCAGATTCAAATAGATGTTTATGAGCCAGTGCTTGAAGAGCTGGCGGATGTTTACGATATCCCATTTATTCGTATACACGAACCGTTATGCAACAAATCACAGTGTAATATGTTGCAAAATGGAATTATTCTTTATCGTGATAATAACCATCTTAATATGCCTGGAAGCATATTGATTGGAAATTATTTATCAAAAAAAATAGCAGAAACTACGCGTTTGTATAAGTAAGTTATTTATAAGGAAAATAAATTATAATGATTATGAATTTAAAAATAAATGTATAGATGATTTGATGCAATGGTGAATTTATTGGATAAATTAGAAATCTATAGCCCTGCGCGTTTCTTGTTTTAAGGAGATCTGGATAGAGCGGTGTTGCTTGCGTCAACCGACAGGCTATTGAGGAATGCGGCCAGCGCCTCGACATCATCCGCGCTCACAACGCGCGGCCGGTAGGGCGTAAGCGTTTGGCGTCCGGCGTCCCAGAGGATTGCCGGCTGTTCGTTGCCGGTCGTGGCAACAACGGATTTGCGAAGCTGCGTGACGACCATGATCCGTATGGCTTCCTCCAGCGTGGCGACCGATCCATTATGGAAATACGGTGCGGTTTGCGCGACATTGCGCAAAGAGGGGACACGCCAGAGACCGGCGCCCTTGCTTTCCGCGTCCGCAGCGCCCCTGTCGGAAGCAAGGTCGTAGCGGCGGACATAAGGGTTGTCGGAGAAGATCGGGAACGGCTTGAAGACGCCGGCGGGTCTGATCTTGCCCGCGGCGCTGAAGGTCGGATCGAGATGGCAGGTGCGGCAGCCAAGGCCGGCGAAGAGAGCCATGCCCCTGATCTGCTTAGGGCTTAGCGCTGTTGTGTCGCCGCGCACGAAACGGTCGTAGGCGGTATCGGGCGAAACGGCGGTGCGTTCATAGCTCGCGATCGCATGCAGGATGTTGTCCGTCGTGATGGCCTGCGGTTCGCCGAAGCTCTTCGCGAAATCACCGGCATATCCCGGCAGCGCCCGAACCGTATCCTCCACGGCGTCGAGGGACGGCATGCCCATTTCGACTGGGTTGGTGAGCGGCCCGCCGGCCTGATCTTCCAGCGAGCCCGCGCGGCCATCCCAGAACAGGCGGGACAGAAAGGCCGCATCCAGAAAGGTCGGCGTGTTCCTGTTGCCGCGAAGGCCGTCGATCCCGGTTGAAACCCGGGCATCGTCGCCACCACCGGCTTCGAGCTTGTGGCAGGAACTGCAAGCCACGTCGCCGGTCGTGGAAAGCCCCTTTTCGTTGAAGAGCCGTTGCCCGAGCGCGACGAGTTCGGGGCGCAACGGCTGGCCGCCGGGTGTTGGTGCGGCAGCCGGCAGGGCATGCCACTTCCCGGTGAATGTCGATTCAAGATGGCGGCTGTAAAGCTGAGGAGCCGGCGAAGCCTGGATTCCATGCAGTTCGGGGTGAAGGTCCTTCGTTTTCTCCATCAGGTAGCCGACAATGAAAACCTTAAGGGAAACGGCGATAACCCCCATGCCAAGTCCTGCGGACAATAGAACCCGCCCCGAACGGCTCATCCCCGCCCGGCCTGCCAATTCACTGGAAATCAGGTTCAGCGCCATAATGCCGGCGGCGGCACAGGCAACCATGACAATGATCAGCATGATCTTTCGTCTCCGCGTCTTGATGTGTCTCGACAAAATGCCCGATGCGTTCGCGCACCGGTCTGTTCGGGCTCTATCGTTCCTCCGTTGCAGGGGCTGTGACTTTTGTTCCGGAGTGAACGGCCTGTCCGGGGATGCAGGCTCTAGCGTGCTGTTCGGGCTTTGAGCCTGATCAGGCGGGCAGGCCGCCGGCCCGTTATTTATGGCCATGCTGCGGGCGGTTTCCTGCGGCGACGGGAATGGCGGATTGAGGAATGTGAGGAGAGAATGAAGGGCTCCGGAGACATCATCGATGCATTTGCCTTTGCGCGCGACATGAAACCGGAGTTGCGCGCGCGGCTGCATGCGGGCTTGAGTGAAGTATCCATTCCCGCGGGCGCGGATATCCTTCATCCCGGCGATGCCGTGAACGGTGTCTACCTCGTTCGCTCAGGGGCGATCCGTGTCTATTACATCGGTCCGGAAGGCCGAGAAGGCACGCTCTACTGGATAGAGCCCGGCGAAAGCTGCATTCTCGCGCTCAACAGCCTTTTCACCGAAATTCCCTATCCGGCGTGGGCCGCGGCGGAAGAAAACGGGGCGGAGATCATTACCGTTTCCGGGCCGGTGTTCCGCGCCTTGTTCGCGCAGGAGCCGGCCGTCCAGCGTTTCCTGTTCGAACAGCTCTCGGGCCGCGTCTTTTCCTTGCTGCAAACGCTGGAATCCGCAATGCGGCTACCACAGGAGGAGCGCCTGGTGCTGCTGTTGCTGGCGTTGGCCGACGGGGACGGTGTCGTCCATCTTTCCCAGGACAAGCTGGCCCGGCATCTGGGCACGATACGCGAAGTCGTTTCGCGTCTGCTGCGTAACCTTGCCAATCAGGGCATGATCGCCCTTGCGCCGCGCAAGGTGACGATCCTCGATCGTGATTGTCTGGAGACTATGGTCGGCGACAACGGCTGACAGCGCCGGGTGTGAATGGCCGTGGAGCCGCCGTAACGGCCCCACGGAGGGTACGTCGCTACATGCCGAGCGCCTTGACGGCCTCCTGCGTTGTCAGAACGCCATTGGCGATCATGCCGTAATTGACGAGCGCGGCGTTGTAGGCGTCTTCACCCGGCGCGCCCACGGCGTCCTTGACGACATAGACCTTGAAGCCGTTCTCCATGAGCGCCCGCATATGGGAATCGACGCACAGATTGGCCACCAGTCCGCCCAGGATCACGGTGTCGATGCCGCGTGAGCGCAGCTGGTAGACCAGATCATTGCTTTCCGGTCCGTACATTTTGTGCGGAGCGGCAATGATCGTCTCGCCGTCGTGGATGTAGGGCTTGTAGGGCGTATAGAAATCCGCGCCGGAGCCTTCAAAGCCGTCCGGATCGTTCAGGGCCACCCGGTGCAAAGCCCCCATCTCCAGGAGCTGGCGTTGCAGGGCGCCCGCGTTCGGCCAGCTGGCGTCGAGCGTGGTGTAGACCAGCGGGTCGACGGCGAGGGGAATGCCACTTGTTTTGGCCGTCTTCATCAGGGTTTCGATGTTCGCAACCGTGCCAAGCCGCTTCATGTTTTCGGCGACAAGGCCATGAAGCATTCCATCCTCGGCCAGGAAATCGTTCTGCGGATCGGTAATGACGATGGCCGTATGCGCCTTGTCGAACTTCGGCAGGGCCGTGTCATCCGCCGACGCGGCGTGGACGCAAAGCGCGAGCGGCACGCTCATCGCAAGCGAAAACAAAAAGCTTTTCATGATAGGCATCCTTTCGGGTTCGGATTTTTCGTTATCCGCCGGTAGGTGCCTGTGGCGCCATCGGCGGCGCCGTGGGTCTAGGGTCCCGGTCAAGCAGCGGCTGCAACAATTGCTCCACAGTGCTTGCCTCCGCCCGCATTATCGCCCGGATGCGTTTGACCATCTGCAGCGTGCCCTAAAACTCTTGACCGCTGGATGCACCGGCTCATGATGACTGCGAATTATTCAGACGGGGTTGGGGCAGCGTGATCACGTACCGTTTGGAAATCGATGGTTTGCGAGCCATTGCCGTCGTTCCCGTCATCCTGTTTCACGCAGGCTTCGACCTCTTCGACGGTGGCTATGCGGGCGTCGATGTCTTTTTCGTTATCAGCGGTTACCTGATCACCAGTCTCGTTGTCGGTGAGCTTGATCGCGGGGAGTTCTCGCTGCTGCGGTTTTATGAGCGCCGCGCCAGGCGCATCCTGCCGGCGCTGTTCGTCATGGTGGCCGCCTGCATTCCCTTTGCCTGGATGTGGATGATCCCGGTTCAGCTGGAAAGTTTTTCCTACAGCGTCAGCGCGGTCGCGGTTTTCCTGTCGAATTTCTTCTTCATGGATGACACGGGTTATTTCGGCTTCGCGAACGACCTGAAGCCTCTTCTGCACACATGGAGCCTTGCGGTAGAGGAGCAATATTACATCGCCATGCCGCTCATCACGATCGTCCTGTGGCGGTTCGGTTTCGCGGTCACGGCGATTGTCTCGGTGATTGTCGCGCTGGCCAGCTTCGCGCTGTGCGTTGTTCTTGTCCGTTACCAGCCGGACCCGGCGTTCTTTTTGCCGTTCACACGTGCTTGGGAACTGCAGCTGGGGGCGCTCTGCGCGCTCTATCTGATGAAGCGCCGTCTTGCGGCAAACGATATGCTTGCGGGCGCGGGCCTGCTGCTTGTCATTGGGTCGTTCCTGGCTCTTGACCGGAACATGCCCTTTCCATCCGAGTTCGCGCTGGCTCCCACGCTTGGAACCGCGCTGGTGATCCTTTTCGCGAACCGGGAGACATATACGGCCCGCCTGCTGTCTCATCCGGTGCTGAACGGTATCGGTCTGATCAGCTACAGCGCCTATCTTTGGCATCAGCCGCTTTTTGCTTTCGCCCGCATCCGCATGATCGAGGATCCGGGGCCGGTTCTGATGCTCGCCCTGTCGGGAGCCGCACTTGTCCTGGGCTATCTCAGCTGGCGGTTCATCGAGCGCCCGTTCCGCCTGCCTGCGGGCGCACCGGCTACACGCTCAATCCGTCTGCCGGGTACTGCTGTCGCCATTGTCGCCATCCTGGCGGCAGGCGGTCTTTATGGCCGATCCATGGACGGTTTTCCTGAGCGTCTGGAACGAGCCGGAGGATCTGCCTTCTCCGAACTTGTCGCCAAAGCCGGGGCCTTCAAATATCCATCGCACTGCAGTCCATATGAAGCCCGCCCGGACATCGAGCCGTGTCTGATATTCGCTCCAACAAGAGGTGTGACTGGCGCGCGGCAGCGGATCGCCGTTTTCGGCGACAGCCATTCCTATGCTTTACTGCCGGCTTACTCCGCGCTTGGCGACCGCTTCGAGGTCTATGCCATGCCGACAGTGGGCTGCGTACCGCTGCTCGATACCTATGTGATCACGACGCTTTATGACATCGGCTCCTGCAAGGCACAGGCGCAAAAGCAATTGGATCTTGTCCATGAGAAGTCGATCGGGGTCGTATTTCTCGTGGGGAAGTGGATGCCTCCAACCATGGGGCGTCCGAATGGCGATATAAACTGGCTTCTCCTATCCAAGACGGGCTCTCGCTCGGGCAACACCATTGAAACGTCGAGAGAAGCATTCAAAGCCGGAATTGCCGTAACGGCGCAAAAGTTTCACGATGCCGGTGCGCTCGTTGTCTTTGTCGATCAGGTTCCGCAACAACTGGCCGATCCTCGGGAAATTCTCGAAAAGCTGGCCTTGTCTGGCCGTCTAAACCTGCTGAATGATGCCGTATACGCAACATCGGTTTCAGTCGCAGATGATCAGGTTCGGCAATCCTATTCCCAAAAGGCCATGCAGAAGCTCGCCGCTGATGTGGAAGGCGTATCCTACCTTTCGTTCGATTCCCGTTTTCAGCGAGGCAATCGATATATCTGGGGTGAAGACGGAGTTCTTCTCTACAATGACAGTAACCATCTTTCGGCATATGGCGCGGAAAGTCTGGAAGATGCCATCGCAGAACACCTGAATGGAATTCTGTCAGGCATGATCGATTGACACGAGTGCAACCAGATGGAGAGGCGCTCCAATGCTCGAATTCGCCTTTGCCGGAAATGTCCTGTTCGTGACGCCGGTCATTCTGCTGCTTTGGTTCCACAAGGACGGAGCAGGGATCGTGTTCGGCCCGCACATCCCGATTTCCGATGGCCTGCGCATTCTTGTCGCCAGCATGTGGACGTCGATCGTTCTGGTGTCGATTGCCGGGATGAAGTGGGAGATCGAACTGGTCGGCCTGCTGGTCTTCCAGATCGTCTACAAGGCGGTTTTCATGATCGCCTATGTCGCGCCTCGCGCCATCGCCGGGGAGTGGGAGAAGATACCCCGTCTGTTGACGGCGATCTTCGTGCTTGGGCTGATCTGTTTCCCGCCGATGATCATTTTCGATAACTGGCGATAGTCGAACCCCGATCACCGAACTGTGTTTCTCCCTGACCCCGCGTGAAGCCTCCAAGGGCTAAAACTCTCGCGGGTGGGGGCAAGTGCGCAAGCACCAGCCGGGGAGACTTCATGTCCAGAAATCCGTTTTCCGCACGCCGTGCAATCTTCGCCGCAACGGCGGCAGCGGTGATGCTGCCATTCACGGCAAACGCAATGCAGACGCTTCGTTACGACAGCGGTTGGGAAGCGATTACCTTCCGGAGCATACCCAAGACACGGTTCAGCTTGTCCGGCGATACGCTGAGAGTGGATGCCGATAAAAGCGCGTCGGTTATTTACACAGCCGTTGCGCCGGGAGCACGGAACGCGCGCCATGCAAGCTGGGATTGGACCGTCAGCGCCTCCGTGCCGCCGACGGATCTCGGCCGCAAGGGCGGCGATGACCGCAACCTGGCGATCTATTTTGTCTTTACCGACCCGAAGACGGCGGAGCGGTTGGGCGACAATCCCAATATCAAGAGCCTGCTGGGTAAATCATCGAGCCGTATGCTGATCTATGTCCATGGCGGCAGCGGGCAGGCGGGGTCCCTTGTCCCGAGCCCGTATTTCGGCGGGCGCGGCACCTCCGTCATCCAGCGCCCCGCTGGGACCGGTTCGCATCGCGAGAGCGTCGATCTGGCGTCGGATTACGAGCGCGCCTTCGCAAGCGAGCCGGGCGTTCTGGTGGGGATCGCTATATCGGCGGACTCTGATGACACCGGCGTGCAATCAACGGCGACCCTGAGCCCGATCATGCTGAACTGACTCATTGAGCGATTGCGGCCCAAACGTGGAAAAGCCGCCCGGAGGCGGCTTTTCGCAAATTCCGTAATGTGCGAAGCGGCGTCAGCGCACGATGCGTACGATCGTGCCGGCTTTCTTGTATTCGCTGACCAGTGCGAAGAACTGCTTGGCGTTCTTGGGGTGCAGGCGGATGCAGCCATGGCTGGCCGGACGGCCCAGATTGCCGATGGCCCCGGTGGCGTGAACGGCATAGCCGCCATGGAAGAACACAGAGTGCGGCATCGGCGCGTTGTTGTATTTGCGCGAGCGCCACAACGTGTGCATGCGGTACGGACGCCATTCGCCGGTCGGCGTACCATAGCCGCGCTTGCCGCTGGAAACCTTCCACTCGTATTTCTGCACGCCCTCCACGAAGACACGCATGCGCTGGTCCGACAGATTGACCACGGCGACGACCTGATCGAACGGCTGGGACTCATCCGCCCATGCGTAGGTGAAGCTGGAAACCGGATCGTTGTCGCCGTTGACGGCTGGCGGAACGCGGCTGAAGCTGATCGGGTTGTGGCTGAAGAAAGTCTTGTCCGTGTGGCGAAGCGCGATGTCGGTCAGAGGCTGGTTATCCTCATAAGAGCCGCGCAGGACTTCGACACTTTGCTTGACCGCCTTGCCGCTCGTGGCCGAGAAGCTGGCCAGTTCGACCGGTGCCGCCGCCGGTGCCGGACCGGTGACACTGACAGACGGATTTTCCGCCTCGACCGCAGGCAGAAAAGTTGCCGCGATGGAGGAAGCGTTTGCCGGCGCGCTGAAGAGCGCGGCTGCGGATACGGCGCATGCAACACTGGCTGCGCGGAGTTTTGCGTTCAGTTTCACGAGCCCCATTCCCCTTCGATCACTCAGACACCGGGATGTATTTCCGGCGTAATATACAGATAAATCGGCATACGAATGTTCCCTTGCGGCAACACTCGGCGTGTTTGTGACCATACACGCATGGTTTTAAGACTTGGTGACGCTACGGCGGAATGACAAGTCCGTGATCGCAAAGCCTGCCAGAAAAGGCATTCATGGTTGCCGGCAGGCTAATATTCCGGTTTTCAGCGCTCTCCGAGCCGCGCGCAGGCAATGCAAAGATGCGCGGCCGGATCGGCGGCAAGCCGGTTGGCGGAAATGTCCTCGCCGCATTCAACGCAAACCCCGTATTCGCCCTCGTCAAGGCGCTGCAGCGCGCGGGCGATGCGCAGCAATTCGCCGGCGCGCCTGCGTTCCTGTTCCTGGCTCATGGCTTGCCGCTGCATGGCATCCATCCGGCTGAGCCGCCCGACGGACTGCTGGTCGAGAGCAACCGGCGCGCCATCCCCCGTCGCAATCTGTGTCAGGGCTTCCAGTTCGCGCTTTCGTTCAAGCAGCGTCTTCCTGATTGTCTCCGGGTCCTTGCTCATCGTGTTTGCGCCTGATCACACCCGCTTTGTGGCTTTTCCTTCAAAACAGCTGCCCAAAAGGCTATACGGCGATGGCCGTGTGCGCAAAATCGCCTCGAAAGAGCGAAAGGAATTGAAAATGCTGTTGCTGATTGCCGGTCTTGTTGTGCTGTTAGGCGTGCATAGCCTCCAGATCGCTGGCCTGAAAGAGCCGTTGCTGGCCCGTTTGGGCAAGGCTGGTTACCGGGCCGTTCATTCCTTGGTTTCCCTTGCCGGTCTGGCCTTGATCGTCATCGGCTATGGTCAGGCGCGCGCCATGGGCGTGACGCAGCTGTACGATTCGCCGCTGTGGCTGCGCCACGTGACGATCCTGTTCATGATGGTCGCGATGGTGCTGCTGGTGGCGGCCTATGTGCCATGCCGCATCAAGGCAGCCGTCAAGCATCCGATGCTCGTGGCTATCAAGATATGGGCTTTCGGACATTTGTTGTCCAACGGAGACCTCGCTTCTGTCGTCCTGTTCGGGTCGTTCCTTGCCTGGGCGGTGGTTGACCGCATATGGCTCAAGCGCCAGCCCGTCGATGTCATCGCGCTGGAAAAGGCGAAAGCCGCGCCGGGTGCAAACGATCTCATCGTCGTTGTCATCGGCGCCACCGCATTCGTCGTATTCGCCTTCTGGCTGCACCCGGCGCTTATCGGCGTCCCGGTTATGTAAGGAAAACGCATGTCTGTACAAAAAACGGCAGTGCGTCTGACCGTTCCGTCTTTGCGCGCCCGCAAGGACGGCGATCCGATCGTCTCGCTCACCGCTTATGACGTGGAAACCGCCCGGCTGGCAGATCCCCATTGCGACATGCTGCTGGTCGGCGATTCCCTTGGCATGGTCGTCTACGGGCTGCCGAGCACGCTTGCCGTGACGCTGGACATGATGGCCGCCCACGGCGCCGCCGTGGTGCGCGGTTCCAGTCATGCCGTGGTCGGCATCGACATGCCGTTCGGTTCTTACGAGCAGGGGCCCGGGCAGGCCTTTGAATCCGCGGCCTGGCTGATGGCTCAGACCGGAGCCCAGGCCGTCAAGCTGGAAGGCGGCGTCGCCATGGCCGAGACGATACGGTTTCTTGTCCGTCGCGGCATTCCCGTCATCGGTCATGTTGGCCTGACGCCGCAGGCTGTGAATGTCCTGGGCGGTTTTCGCGTTCAGGGCCGCAGCCGCGACGGCTGGCCGGCCATCGAGGCGGATGCGAAGGCCGTGGCGGAGGCGGGCGCCTTTTCGATCGTTGTCGAAGGCGTTTCCGAGCCGCTTGCGCGCCGCTTGACCGAGATTGTCGACGTACCGACCATCGGAATTGGTGCCTCTGCCGGCTGCGATGGCCAGATTCTCGTCACCGAGGACATGCTGGGCCTCACTGCGAAGGCTCCGAAGTTCGTCCGCCGTTTCGCCGGGATCGGTAAATCGATGGATGAGGCGTTCGCGGCTTACGCGCAGGCCGTCCGCGACCGCACGTTCCCGGCGCTTGAGGAAACTTACGCTGAGACGGAATAGGCGGGAACACCCGCGCCATGCCATCCTGATGCCCCAATCTGCCGGTTAACCCTCAGGTTCGACAACGCCATGCCGGGGGGCACAGATTGTTTGCACGCGAAGACCGCACGCGGTATCACCCCAACCGGGATTCCCTGTGGCGTATATCAGGCAATTTCGCCGCCCTTAAGCGGGCTGGCAGAACAATCGGAATAATAAAGGCCTGTCATAGATGAGCGATTTCTTCCGCGAGGTCGACGAGGAGCTGCGCCGCGATCAGCTTAACAAGGCGTGGGACCGTTTCGGCCCTTACGTGATCGGCGCTGCCATACTGGTTGTCGTGGCGACCGGCGGCTACCGCTTCTGGCAGTGGTATCAGGCCAGAACCGCGGGCGCTGCCGGCGAGGCTTACTACGAGGCCGTCCGTAAAGGCGAGGAATCGCCCCAGGACATGATTGCGGCCCTGTCGCAGGTGTCCGAAGGTGGAAGCGGTTACGCGGAGCTGGCCCGCATCCGCCTTGCCGCAGCCGAGGCGGAAGCCGGAAACACGCAGGCCGCTGTTGACGCCTTCGATGCAATTGCCGCCGACAACAGCGTCGGTGCTCTGGCGCGGGACGTTGCGCGCATCCGTGCCGGCTATCTGCTGATCGACACGGTCAGTCTCGACGAGATGAAGGCCCGTGTCGGGGAAATGACCACGGATACAGCGCCCATGCGGCATTCCGCGCGCGAGATTCTCGGGCTCACCGCATACCGTGCCGGAGCTTACGCCGAGGCCGCGAAGTGGTTTGATGCTATCATGGGTGACCGGGCAACGCCGCAGGACATGCGCGCCCGGATTGAATTGATGCAGTCGCTCGTGACGAGCCGGCTGGCCGGCAGCAATGCCGGAGAGGGGAGTGGCCAGTAATGGTATCGCGCGTTTCGTTTTTCCGCCGGGCGGTTTTCCCGGCCATGGCCGTAGCCCTTGCCGCGGCCTCGCTTGCGGCGTGCTCCCCACCGCGCGAAATGCCGACCCTCGGCACCCTGATGGACCCGTTCCGCGGGCCTGAGGCGAAAGTGCCGGGCGAGCGCCGCGATGCGCTGCCCGCGACCGGTGGAAACAATACCGTTACCGGCGAAGCCGTTTCGCTCGCGTCCGCCCAGCTTCTGCCGGAATGGCCGAACCCGGGCGGTCCGGCAACCAATGCGCCGGGTCATTTGTCGACCGGCTCCGGCGCCTATGCCTACGCTGTGCCGATCGGCAAGGGGTCCGCGCGCCGCAGCCGTCTTGTCGCGCCGCCGGTTGTTCATCAGGGCTATGCGTTTGCGATGGATGCGCAAGGCAATGTGGCCGCCGTGAACCTGTCCAATGGCAGCCGGATGTGGTCGGTGTCGACCAAACCGGAGAACGAACGCGGCCGGGCGACATCCGGAGCGGGGCTTGCCGCCAGCGGTGGCCGCGTCTTCGTCGCCACGGCTTACGGCGTGTTGAAAGCCCTTGATATTTCGTCTGGAGCGCAGATCTGGGAAGCCAAGCTCAGCGCTCCGGCACGCTCCGCGCCGACCGTGGCCGACGGCAAGATCTACGTCGTTTCCGCCACGAACGTCGTCCACGCCATCAACACCGCCGATGGCACCGAGGCATGGCAGTTCAACGGCATTCCTGAGACCGCCGGCATCATGGCGCCCTCAAGCCCTGCTGTTTCCGGCGATCGTGTGATTGTGCCTTACAGCTCCGGTGAGATCATCGGCTTCGGCGCCAATGACGGCCAGCCGCTATGGTCCGATCAGTTGACCGGCCAGAGCCGCTTTTCCAGCGTATCCGGCATCCGCGATGTCGCGGCGCGCCCGGTTGTTGTCGGCAACACGGTCTATGCCGTGGGTGTCGGCGGGCGTCTGGCGGCGGTTTCGGTGAAGGATGGCGAGCGTCTTTGGGGCGCCAATGTCGCCAGTTCCTCGACGCCGGCCGTTTCCGGGAATTCGATTTTCGTCTCGACGCTCGACAATCAGCTGATCGCCATTGACCGTGACGACGGTTCTTTCCGCTGGGCCGTAAAACTTCCCAAGGACGTGACCTGGGTCGGTCCGCTTCTTGCCGGAAACGCTCTGTGGCTGGGATCGTCGGATGGCCGTATCCTGCGGGCCAGCCCCGTTGATGGCAGCACGATTTCCGAGACCAAGATCGGCAAGGCGGTTCTTATCCCGCCGATCGGTGCGGCCGGTCGCGTGCTGGTTCTCGACGACTCCGGCCGTCTCAACGTTTTCAACTGACCCCGGAAAGGTCGGGGCATAAGGCCATGCCGCTCAGGATCGCGATCGTCGGGCGGCCAAACGTTGGCAAGTCCACACTGTTCAACCGGCTTGTCGGCAAGCGTCTGGCGCTTGTCGACGATACACCCGGTGTAACCCGCGACCGCCGCGAAGGCGAGGGTCGCTTGGGCGATTTGCGCTTTACCGTCATCGATACCGCCGGCCTTGAGGAAACCGACCCTTCAAGCCTCGAAGGACGCATGACCTCTCAGACGCAAACGGCCATCGACATGGCCGATGCGGCCCTGTTCGTGGTCGATGCCCGCGCCGGCATCACGCCGATGGACAAGCATTTCGCGAGCCTTCTGCGCAAGCGCGGCGGCAATGTCATTCTCGTTGCCAACAAGGCGGAAGGCCGTGCCGGCGATTCCGGGCTCTATGAATCCTTCTCACTGGGTCTGGGCGAACCGATTGCGCTGTCCGCCGAGCACGGCGAGGGAATGGCCGACCTGTTCGCGGCCCTGATCCCGATCGCCGAAGCGGTGGAGGCCGAGGATAACGAGACGGCTTCCGCCGGTGAAATATCCGATGACGGGGACGAGCGGCCCGCGGGCCCGATCCGCGTTGCCATCGTCGGGCGCCCCAACGCCGGCAAGTCGACGCTGATCAACCGGATGCTTGGCGAGGAGCGGCTTCTGACCGGTCCCGAGGCCGGCATTACCCGGGATTCCATTTCCGTGGACTGGGCTTGGAAGGACAAGGAATTCCGCCTCTATGACACGGCCGGTATGCGCCGCAAGGCGCGCGTCACCGGCAAGCTGGAAAAGCTTTCCGTCGCCGATACGCTGCGGGCGGTCCGTTTTGCCGAGGTCGTGGTGGTGACGATCGATGTGACCCAGCCGTTCGAGAAGCAGGATCTGCACATTGCCGATCTGGCCGAACGCGAGGGCAGGGCCGTGGTCATGGCGCTGGCCAAGTGGGACCTCGTCGAGGACCACAAGGAAGCGGCGAAGGTGCTGCGCGAGGAATGCGACCGGCTTCTTCCACAGTTGCGGGGCTGCGCGCTCGTTCCAGTCTCCGGCAAGACCGGTATGGGCATTGGCGATCTGGCCCGCGCGGTTGTGAAAACCCATGAGCGCTGGAACAAGCGTATCCCGACCGCCCAGCTCAACCGCTGGTTTGCCGAAGCCATCGCGGCCCATCCGCCGCCCGCTGTTGCCGGCAGGCGCCTCAAGTTGCGCTACATAACCCAGGCCAAGTCGCGTCCGCCGACGTTCATTGCGTTCTGCTCACGCCCCGACGCCGTGCCCAACGCCTGGCGGCGCTACATCGTCAACAGCCTGAAAGAGACGTTCGGGCTGACCGGAACGACGGTGCGGCTGATTGTGCGGAAAACGGATAACCCTTACGCATAAGCAATTCCAGGAAGGCCGGTTCTCGGTTTTCCGTCCGGAATTGCGCCCAAAAAGGCTACTCTGCGACGACCGGCTTTGGGCGTTCCAGGAAAGCGTCCTGCGGGAAGTCGTAGATCATCCCGTGCCGCTCAACAGCAGGGTCGAAAAGCGCGACGATCCTCGGCGCGATGTCTGCCGGTGTCTTGAGCGTTTCGGGATCTTCTCCCGGCATGGCCTGAGCCCGCATGGCGGTGCGGATCGGGCCGGGGTTCACCAGGTTGACCTTCAGCGGGTAGTTCACGGTTTCCATCGCATAGGTCAGCGCAAGCTGCTCCAGCGCCATCTTGGTGACGCCATAGCCGCCCCAGTACGGGCGCGGGCTGTAGGTCGCGCCGCTGGTCATGAACACGGCACGGCCGGCATCGCTTGCCCGCAACAGCGGGTCGAGCGTACGGATCAGCCGCCAGTTCGAGGTCAGGTTGATGGCGATGAGTTCGTCCCACTGCTTGGGCTTGATGTGGCCAAGCGGGGTGAGGGGGCCGAGCATGCCGGCATTGGCGAAGAAAATGTCGAGTTTCTGCCAGCGTTCGTAGATCGCGGCCCCGAGCCGGTCGATCGCGTCAACGTCCTTCAGATCGAACGGCACAAGTGTTGCCTGTCCGCCTTCGGCCTTGATCGCGTCGTCGAGGTCTTCAAGCCCGCCGACGGTACGCGCAACGGCAATGACATGTGCACCGGCTTTCGCCAGCGCAACGCTGACCGCGTAGCCAATGCCGCGGCTTGCCCCGGTGACAAGCGCCACCCGGCCGGAAAGATCAGGCAGATCGGTCATGCTGTCTCGGACAAAAGGGAAAGCTGACGCACGCTGTCGCGGGTCGTTTCGCGGTCGGTCAACCGCGTCGGATACTCGCCCGTGAAGCAGGCGTCGCAGAACTGCGGCTGCGGGGCGTTGCGTCCCGGTTCGCCGACCGCGCGGTAAAGCCCGTCGATGGACAGGAAGGAGAGGGTGTCGACCTTGATGTATTGCGCCATGTCCTGGATCGACATGCGCGAGGCGATCAGCTTGGATTTCTCGGGTGTGTCGACGCCATAGAAGCAGGGGTTCGTCGTCGGCGGGCTGGCGATGCGCATATGCACCTCGCGCGCGCCCGCGTCGCGCATCATCTGCACGATCTTAAGGGACGTGGTGCCGCGCACGATGGAATCATCGACCAGCACGACCCGCTTGCCCTCGATCATCTTGCGGTTGGCGTTGTGCTTGAGCTTGACGCCCATATGCCGGACGGCATCGGTCGGCTCGATGAAGGTGCGTCCGACATAATGGTTGCGGATGATGCCGAGTTCGAAGGGAATACCGGATTCCTGCGCAAAGCCGATCGCAGCCGGCGTGCCGGAATCTGGAACCGGAACCACGACATCCGCCTCAACCGGCATTTCGCGCGCCAGTTCCTGCCCGATGCGCTTGCGCACCTCGTAGACATTGTTGCCCTCGACGATGGAATCGGGGCGGGCGAAATAGACGTATTCGAAGATGCAGAAGCGTGGCTCTTCACGCTGGAACGGGCGCAGCGAACGCACGCCGTCCTCGGTGACGAGGATCAGTTCGCCCGGCTCCACGTCGCGGATGTAGTGGGCACCGATAATGTCGAGTGCGCAGGTCTCCGATGTCAGGATCGGTGCGCCGTCGAGTTCGCCAAGGACCAGCGGGCGCACGCCGAGCGGATCGCGGACGCCGACGAGCTTCTTCTCCGAGATCGCGACAATGGCGTAAGCGCCTTCAAGCTGCCGCAGGGCGGAGATCATGCGGTCCATGATCGGGCCGGGATCGGTCTGCGCGATCAGGTGCAGCAGGGTCTCCGTGTCCGACGTGGACTGGAAGATAGCGCCGCGCCGCTGAAGGCTGCGCTGAAGGCTCATGGCGTTGGTGATGTTGCCGTTGTGGGCAACGGCGAATCCGCCGCCGTGGAACTCCGCGAACAGCGGCTGCACATTGCGCAGGACAGGGGCGCCCGTCGTTGAATAGCGCGTATGGCCGATGGCCCGGTTGCCCTTCAGCCGATCGATGACGGCGGGCTTGGTGAAATTGTCGCCGACGAGGCCGATATGGCGTTCGTTGTGGAACTGGACGCCGTCAAAGCTGACAATGCCGGCGGCTTCCTGTCCGCGGTGCTGCAGCGCGTGCAGGCCAAGCGCGGCAAGCGCGCCCGCGTCCTCATGCCCGAAAATGCCGAACACGCCGCATTCCTCGTGCAGATGGTCGTCATCAAACGGATTGGTGGTCCATTCGCTTTCGCGATTGTCGTCCTGGTTCATGACACCTCCGCGCGAAACGGTCCGGTTTCGCTCAGTTGCCGGTTGAAGGCTGGCTTTCGATGATGCCGTTGATGCCGGTGTCCGATCCCTCCTCGGGAGGGTCGCCGCCTGCCTCGTCGCCTTCCAGTTCCTTGCGCACCCGGTCAAGGATGGCGCTTTCGGGGTCCTCGGGCAGCATGTTCATCAGCATGTCGCCGGTGGTCTCGATCAGCTCAAGCGAGCGTGCCGTCTGCACCCATGTCGGGCGGTCCTCCTCCGGCACCAGCCAGGCGAAGAACAGATAGCCGACAACCACCAGAAGCAGGCCGCGGCCGATGCCGAAGGCAAAGCCGAGCGTGCGGTCGATGGCGCCGATGCGGCTATCGAGGATGAAGTCGGAAATCCGCGACGTGATGTAGGACACAAGGATCAGCACAATGATGAATGTGCCGCCGATCAGGATCACGTCGGCAAGCGCGTCCGGGTCGATCTGGTCGCGGGCAAGCTGCTTGAAGCGGGAATAGGCGAAAACGGTCGCTACAGCCGCCGCGCCCCATGAGGCGATCGACAGAACTTCGCGTGTCAGTCCCCGAACCATCGCCAGCAGCCCGGAAAGCAGCGCGACGACGATCAGGATGATGTCTAGTCCGGAAATAAACATGTAAGGCTTTGCCTGTCTCAGGAAATGCCATGCCGGCCAGGCAATTCCCCGGCAGGGGAGGACGCAAGGCCGTTGCGGATGCCCGAATAAACCAATTTGTTTCTCAGTGCGAGTCCCTTGGTCCGGGAATGGCTAATTGAAGGTGTGGCATGACCGATTGGTGTGGACATGCCGGCATTTTAAGTGTCTCCGCCAGGCTTTGGCGCCCTTGAGGCGATCATGGCCACCAGCCCCGCGAGCGAATCGATACGCGTCACATCCAGCCCTTCCGGATTGGCGCTCGCAGAGCGTGCCGGCGAAACGGCGCGAGAAAACCCCAGCTTTACGGCTTCCTTGAGGCGGGCGGGCTCATGCCCGACCGGACGGATCGCGCCAGAAAGGCTGATCTCTCCGAAGAACACCGCATCCGCCGGCAAGGCGGCCTTCGCCATGGAAGAGACGAGCGCCGCGGCAACCGCAAGGTCGGCTGCCGGCTCCACGATCCGCAAGCCGCCCGCGACGTTGAGATAAACATCCTGTGCGCCGAGCTTCAGCCCGCAATGGGCGTCCAGCACGGCGAGCACCATAGACAAGCGGCTTGAATCCCATCCCACAACCGCGCGCCGTGGCGTCGCCAGCGGCGAGGGTGCGACAAGCGCCTGTATCTCGACAAGGATCGGGCGTGTGCCTTCCATGCCGGCGAAGACGGCGGCTCCCGGCGCCCAGGCGTCGCGCTCGCCAAGGAACAGGGCCGAGGGGTTCGCCACTTCCTGCAGCCCCTTGTCGCTCATCTCGAAGACGCCGATTTCGTCGGTTGGGCCGAAGCGGTTCTTAACCGCGCGCAAGAGCCGGAACTGGTGCGCGCCGTCACCTTCGAAATAAAGCACCGCGTCGACCATGTGCTCGACGACACGCGGGCCCGCGATCTGTCCGTCCTTGGTGACATGGCCGACCAGCACGACGGCGGCGCCTGTGCGCTTGGCGTGGCGGATCAGCATCTGCGCGCTGGCGCGCACCTGCGCGACCGTGCCCGGAGCGGATTCGATGGAATCGGTCCACAGCGTCTGGATGGAATCGACCACCACGAAATCAGCGGGTTTTCCGGCCCCGAGCGTTGCGAGAATGTTCTCGACATTGGTTTCCGCCGCCAGGCCGACTTCGGCTTTCTCCAGCCCCAGCCGCGTCGCGCGCAGGCGCACCTGGTCGATGGCCTCTTCGCCGGAGACATAGATGACATTGCGCCCGGTCTTCGCCAGGCCCGCCGCCGCCTGAAGCAGAAGGGTAGACTTGCCGATGCCCGGATCGCCGCCGACCAGCAGGGCGGAGCCGCGCACGAGGCCGCCGCCGGCCACCCGGTCAAGCTCGGCAACGCCGGTGGAAATACGCGGCGGCTGATCGTCTCCGCCAGACAGCGAGGACAGCGCGACGGGCCGTCCGGCGCGCGCCTTGCGCTGTGTGCTGCCGACCGGCGCCGACGCGGTGTCTTCCTCGACCAGCGTGTTCCATTCGCCGCAATTGTCGCAGCGCCCGCTCCAGCGGATATGCTGGGCGCCGCAGTTCTGGCACACGAAGCGGGTGGTCGAACGCGCCATGATCTAGAGAGTCCCGATGTAGCGGCGCTCGTAGCGCGCGCCCAGCGCGGTGAGCACCTCGTAGACATTGGTGCCGTAATGCGCCGCCGTTTGCGACAGCGGGATAGGTCCGCCGAGAATGGTAATCGGCGTTCCGCGCTCCACGCCCTCAATGCCGGACACGTCGATGGTCAGCAGATCCATGTTGACCCGCCCCGCCAGCGCCGCGGGGCGGCCGTTCACAACGACATGATAGGGCTTCGCGTCTCCGGTGACGCTGGCTGAGCGATGAAACCCATCGGCGTAACCAAGTCCGGCAACCGCGATGCGGCAATCGTGTTTGGCAATCCATGTCGCGCCATAACCGACGCTGTCGCCGGCGGACACATCGCGCACCAGCAGGGCAGGCGCATCGAGCCGTACCACCGGCTTGAACGGATTGTCGTATCCCTCGATGGGTTCGCCGCCGTAAAGCGCGATGCCGGGGCGGGAAAGGTCGTAATCGCCGGCGCATTTCAACCAGGCGATGGAGGCGGAATTGGCAAGAGACGCCGGGACGCCGGGAAACGCCCGGCGTGCGGTTTCGAAGCGGCTGATCTGGCGCGCGTTGAGCGGATGTTCCGGTTCGTCGGCGCACGCCATATGGGTCAGGACCAGCGAAACCTCGAAACCCGGATTGGCCGCGATCAGCGGCACCTCGCCCTTGTCGACACCAAGCCGGTTCATGCCGGTGTCCACATGCAGGCCGGCCTTGCCGCCGCCGGCCTCGCGCCATTCGGCGATTTCCGCAATGGACCCCAGGACGGGTTGAAGATCGCAGGCCTTGAATACCGGTGCTGTGCCCGGCAGCAGGCCGTTGAGCACATAGATGGTGATCTCGCCGCCGCCGCAGGCGCGCACCCGCCGGGCTTCGCCAAGCGTTGCGGCAAAGAAGGTGCGGGCACCGGCTTTCATCAGCGCGGGCACAGCCCGCTCGATGCCGGTGCCATAGGCGTTGCCTTTGACCACCGCGCCGCATTCGGCCTTGCCGGACAGCTTTTTGGTGGTGCGCCAGTTATCGGCAAGCGCGTCGAGATCGACGGTCAGCGTCGCGCAGGCTTCGCCGAAGACCGAGCGTCCGTCCGAGAAAAGATCGTCTGAGTTGCGTTCAGGCATGCCCGGCTCACTCGTAACGGTCGGGCAGGCCGCCGTGCGCATAGTTGGAGAAGCGGGTGAACTCGCCGTCGAACTGCAGGTTGACGGTGCCGGTGGGGCCGTGGCGCTGCTTGCCGATGATCAGTTCGGCAATGCCGTGGGCGGCCTCCATCTCGTTCTCCCAGGCGAGGAACTCCTCGGTGCCTTCTTTCGGCTTCTTGTTCTTCAGGTAGTATTCCTCGCGGTAGACGAAGAGCACCACGTCGGCGTCTTGTTCGATCGAGCCGGATTCACGCAGGTCCGCCAGCTGCGGGCGCTTGTCGTCGCGCGCTTCGACCTGACGCGAAAGCTGCGACAGCGCCAGAATCGGAACATTCAGTTCCTTCGCCAAGGCCTTGAGACCCGTGGTGATTTCGGTGATCTCCTGCACGCGGCTGTCGCTGGCGCGCTTTGACGATCCCTGCAACAGCTGCAGGTAGTCGACCACCAGCATGTCGAGGCCGCGCTGCCGCTTCAGGCGGCGGGCGCGCGCCGCCAGCTGGGCGATGGTCAGGCCGCCGGTCGCATCGATGAACAGCGGGATGCGCTCAAGCTCCTGCGCCGCATCCACCAGCCGCTGAAACTCGTCGGGTTGGATCTTGCCGCGGCGGATACGGTCCGAACCGACGCTTGTCCGCTCGGAAAGAATACGCGTTGCAAGCTGTTCGGCGGACATTTCCAGCGAGAAGAAGCCGACGATGGCGCCGTTGACGGTCTTTTCGCGCCCGTCCTGCTGGGTTTCGGTGCGGTGCATCTGCGCCATGGAATAGGCGATGTTGGTGGCAAGCGCCGTCTTGCCCATGGCCGGACGCCCGGCGAGGATAACGAGGTCGGAGGGCTGCATGCCGCCGAGAAGCTCGTCCACATCGCGCAGGCCCGTCGAGATGCCCGACACATGCCCGTCGCGCTTGTAGGCGTTGTTGGCGACATCGATCGCGCCGCGCACGGCCTGCGCGAAGCCGACGAAACCGGAACCGTATTTGTCCGTTTCGGCCAGTTCGTAGAGCCGCTGTTCCGCCACCTCGATCTGCTTGGCCGGTGTCACGTCGGCGCCCGCGTCATAGGCGGTGTTGACGAGGTCTTCGCCGACGCCGATCAGTTCGCGCCGCGTGGCGAGGTCGCGCACGACGCGGCCATAGTCTTCCGCGTTGATGACCGTGGTTGCGGCGGCGGCGAGGCGGGTCAGGTACTGCGGCACGGTCAGTTCGCCGACAGGCGGATCGCCGTCGAGGAAGGTCTTCAGCGTCACCGGCGTCGCCGTCTTGCCGGCACGGATGATCTGGC
>JAGRLC010000138.1 GCA_020441995.1 Rhodobiaceae bacterium | reverse complement strand
TGTGCGCTTCGCGGTCGGGCCGGAATGCCGCGCCGGTGTTCGTCTTCTTCGCCTTCACAAGCGACTGGATGACGGTTGCGCGGCGCTGAAGCAGCGCATGCATCTGCGCGTCGATCTCGTCGATCTCCGAGCGCAATGCGGCAAGCTTGTCGGCGTCATCTGGGTGCATGGTCGCTATCGATCAGCCAGCGGGTTTACATTTACGGTGCGATGCTGCCGGCCATGGTGCCGGGCGCATCTGTTTAAGATGCTGCGGCGGCAAAATCAAAGGGGAGAATGCGTTGTTGCGCATGGCTGGCATTCACTCTTGGGCAATCCATTGATTGACACGAGGCCATACCCGTCCCTACCTATCGGATTCTTCGTCCATAAGTGGTGGTTTCAGCGGCGGATTAGCGATCAGTGCGATGAGTGCGAACAAGACCAGGGTCAGGCAGGAAAACCGCGGGACCGCGCCGGGCGACGCCGTGGGCGAAGCCAATGCGCCGTCCAGCCCTGTCGTGAAGTTCGGTTCCGAGGCGCCTCTGAAACTGGATTGCGGCGTTGAACTTTCACCCTGGCAGGTTGCCTACCAGACCTACGGCACGCTGAACGCGGAGCGTTCCAACGCGGTTCTCCTCTGCCATGCCCTGACCGGAGACCAGCACGCCGCCAGCATCAACCCCGTAACCGGCAAGGCCGGCTGGTGGGATTTGCTTGTCGGGCCGGGGCGTCCGATCGATACGGACCGCTTCTTCGTCATTTGCGCCAATGTGCTTGGCGGCTGCATGGGAACCAGCGGGCCGGCGAACATCGATCCCGCGACCGGCGAGCCATACGGACTGAATTTTCCCGTCGTCACCATCCGCGACATGGTGCGCGCACAGGCGCGCCTGCTCGATCACTTAGGGATCGACACGCTGTTTGCGGTTGCCGGCGGCTCCATGGGCGGCATGCAGGTGCTGCAATGGGCGAGCGATTACCCCGACCGCGTCTTTGCCGCGATCCCGATCGCCACCGCCGCCCGCCATACGACCCAGAACATCGCCTTCCACGAGGTCGGCCGTCAGGCGGTCATGGCCGATCCGGACTGGTGCCGCGGCAATTATCACGCAGAGGGCAAGCGCCCGACAAAGGGGCTCGCCGTGGCGCGCATGGCCGCCCACATCACCTATCTTTCCGAAGAGGCGATGCACCGCAAGTTCGGCCGCAGGCTTCAGGACCGCGACGCGTTGACCTTCGGCTTCGACGCGGACTTCCAGGTCGAGAGCTACCTGCGCCATCAGGGCATGACTTTCGTGGAACGCTTCGACGCCAATTCCTACCTCTACCTGACGCGGGCGATGGATTACTTCGATCTCGCCGCCGACCACAACGGCATTCTGACCGGTGCCTTCAAGGGCACGCGGACGCGCTTTTGCATGGTGTCGTTCACCAGCGACTGGCTGTTCCCGACCGAGGGCAACCGCAAGGTCGTGCATGCGTTGAACGCCGCCGGCGCGCGGGTCAGTTTCGTCGAGATCGAGACCGACCGCGGACACGACGCCTTCCTGCTCGATGAACCGGACCTCGACCTTGCAGTGCGCGGCTTCATCGATTCCGCGGCGCGGGCGCGCGGGCTGCCGCACAAGGACCTTGAAGAAGGCAAGCGCGTGTGATGACGGCACAGACGACAGCCCAGCAATACGAACTCACCATGAGCGCCGGCCAGCGTGTCGACCATGAGGTCATCGCCGGGCTGGTGGAACGCGGTGCGCGCGTGCTCGACATCGGCTGCGGTGACGGGGCGCTGCTTGCCATGCTCGAGCAGAGCCGGGACATCGACGGACGCGGAATCGAACTTTCGCCGCAAGGCGTGGCGCAGGCCGTCGGGCGGGGGCTGGCCGTCATTCAGGGCGACGCCGACCGCGACCTCGTCAATTACGCCGATGACAGCTTCGATTATGTCATTCTGAGCCAGACCATTCAGGCGACCTATAACCCGCGTATCGTGCTCGAACACCTGCTGCGGATCGGGCGCCACGTGATTGTCTCGCTACCGAATTTCGGCCACTGGCGCATCCGCCTGCAGATGCTTGTTTTCGGGCGCATGCCAGTGACCAAGAACCTGCCGTATCACTGGTACGACACGCCGAACATCCATTTCTGCACGATCCGCGATTTCGTCGGGCTGTGCGATGAGCTGGACGCCGAGATCGAGCAAGCGGTTGCGCTCAACCACTATGGCCAGCGCATTCCGTTCCGGGCGCCGTGGTGGTTCTGGAACGTGTTCGGCGAGCAGGCGGTGTTCCTGCTCGAACGCGGCAAGCGCTAGTCCATCCGGACCCTGCGCGCGCCTGCCGCAGGCGCAAGCACGGGGACGCGGCGGCGGATGCGCTCGGTGGCGCGAATAGGTTTTGCCGTCAGGAACTGTTTCTGCGCTTCGACCACGAGCACGCCACCGAACATCAGCGGCAGAATGTTCCCGGCGCGCTCGAAGATGGCGCTGGCGCGCAGCAGGCCGAAACGGTTGAGCGGCGGCACGAACAACGCCTCGCGCCATTCCGCCGCGCTGAAGCCGGTTTCCTTGAGCAGTGCGGAAAGCTGTGTGCGGCTGAAGGGCCGGCCATGGCCGAAGGGTGAATTGTCCACGCGCGCCCAGAGCCCGCGACGGTTCGGGGCTATGACGATCAGCCGTCCGCCGGGGGCAAGGACGCGGCTTGCCTCCTTCAACACGGCTTCCGGAAAGTCCGCATGCTCAAGGCAGTGTGCCAGCAACACGCGTTCCACGGCTGCATCTGTCAGCGGCAGGTCGTCTTCTTCCACAAGGGCCGAGGACGAGGGGCCGCTGGAGGGCCAGTTGATCACGCCCTGCCGGGCCGGCATGAAAGCGAGCAGGCGCTCAGCCGTTTCGCGGTACTGGCTCAGGTACGGTGTGGCATAACCGATGCCCGCGACACGCTCGCCGCGCAGGTCGCCCCACAGAGCATCTATCTGCCGAGTGACCAGGGTGCGCGTAACGCGGCCCAGCGGGCCAGCGTAAAAATCCCTCAGATCGGCGACGTCGGTCCACATGACGGGTATCGGGGCCTTCGGCTTGTCTGTCCTGCTGCCAGGATTATTTGGTGTTGGGTGGCGGCAATGCTACCACGTGCGACAAATTCCGCGGCGTTCTTCGTCCGGGCCGGTTAACGAATAATCCGAATGGTGACCATGTCCATGCAGACCCATCTCTTCCGCTGCCTTTCCGACAATTACGGTGTGCTGGTCCACGACCCCGACAGCGGCGAAACGGCGAGCATCGACGTGCCGGAAGAGGCTGCTGTGCGCAAGGCGCTTGCCGATACCGGCTGGAGCCTGACGCATATCCTCATCACGCATCATCACAACGACCATATCGGCGGGCTTGAAGGCCTCAAGACACCCGACGTCACGGTGGTCGGGCCGAAGAAGGACGCGGCCCGCATTTCCGGTCTCGACGTGCTGGTCGGGGAGGGCGACACGTTTGAATTTGGTGGCGAGAATGTGGAGGTGTTCGAAACGCCGGGCCACACCTCGGGCCACATCACCTATTACATGCGTAATGCCGGCCTCGTCTTTGCCGGTGACACCATGTTCACCATGGGCTGCGGGCGCCTGTTCGAGGGTACACCCGCCGACATGTGGACGTCGCTCAACAAGATTACCGCGCTGCCGGCTTCCACCAAGGTTTTCTGCGGGCATGAATACACGCTATCGAACGCGCGCTTTGCCGTCACCGCCGATCCGACCAACGAGAAGCTGAAAGAACGGCTCGCCGAAGTCGAGAAGAAAACGGAGCAGGGCATTCCCACGGTGCCGACGACGGTTGGCGAGGAACTGGAGACCAACCCGTTCGTGCGGGCCGGCACCGTTGAAGTCGCTGAAGCCATGGGCCTTGCCGGAGAAAGCCCGGAAAAGGTGCTGGCCGAAGTGCGCAGGCGCAAGGACAGTTTTTGAACGGGATATTGCCGGACTGGGCGGCGATGGAGGCCGCCGATGTCATCCGGCTGCTCGATCTTGCGCCGCATCCCGAGGGCGGACATTTCCGCGAGACCTTCCGGGACAGCGCATGTGATGCGAACGGGCGCAGCGCGTCCACCGCGATCTACTTCCTGCTGGCGGCGGGGGAGTATTCGCACTGGCACAGGGTCGATGCGGCGGAAGTCTGGCACTATCATGCCGGCGGGCCGCTGGCGCTGACGATCAGCGGGAACGGCCACGATGCGACTGCCTTCCGGCTGGGGACCAATCTGGCCGCGGGTGAACGGCCTCAGGCGATTGTTCCAGCCAATGCCTGGCAGACGGCGGAAAGCCTCGGGCGCTGGACGCTGGTGAGCTGTACCGTCGCGCCGGGCTTTGAATTCTCCGGCTTCGAGATGGCGCCGCCGGACTGGCGGCTCCTGCCGCGTAAAAGCTAGATTTTCTTCTTCCGGAAATTATCCTTGGCCGCCAGACCCGCACCCGCGGTGACGAGCACGGCCGCGGCGACAACGGCCCATGTCAGCGGCGCGAATCCGAAGGCAATCAGCAAGAGCGTGGATAGCAGCGGCGCGACATAGGCCGCGACGCCGAGAAGCTGGATGTCGCCATGCTTCACGCCGTGATCCCAGGTGTAGAAGGCAAGGCCGACCGGCAGCAGCCCGAGACCGATGATGGCGAGCCATTCCGTCGGGTTTGCCGGCCAAACGGTTTCCTCGAGCGCCAGATGGCACAGGACCGAGAGTGCCGCCGTTGCAAGGCAGAAACCGGTGACGACGTCGGTCGGGACGGCGGAAAAGCGGCGCGACAGCACCGAATAGCCTGTCCACGTCAGCGCGCAGACGCAGGCCGCGAGATAGCCGAGGCTGTATTGCGGGTCGATCTCGAGGCTTTCGCCGCGCGTGACGATCAGGGCCGCGCCGGCAAAGCCGAACAGCGCGCCGGCGATATGGTGCCAGCGCAAATGCTCGCCTGGCAGCATGGCGGAGGACAGCACGATCAGCAGCGGCCACAGATAGGCGATCAGGCCGGCTTCCACCGCAGGCGCGTTGCGCAGCGCCGTGAAGTAGAAGAAATGATAGCCGAACAGCCCGCCGATCCCCAGCACCCAGGCCTTCCATGGCTGGCGTGCCAGCGCCGCACGCGCCTGCGGCACGGTGATCCAGCGCGTCAGGCCGATGCAGCCGCCGATGGCGAAGCACATGGCTGAGAGCTGGAACGGCGGCACCTTGCCGCTGGCGGCGGTGAACAGCGCCAGCAGCGCCCACATCAAAACGGCGGTGAAGCCGATCAGTGTTGCCGTGCTCCGGTGGGGAGATTGTGAGTGTGTTGTGGTCATGGCAGCGGGCGATACCGCAGTCCGATATCACCCGCAACACATACCTCTCATGTCCAAAGCAACCACTGATGGATTCCGAAGCCCGCGAGCAGAAATGCGCCTTCGATCCGGACGATACGCGAGCCCGTCCAGGCAACGAAAATCAGTGCCAGCGACACCGCAATCATGACCGGAATGTCGAAGGCGAGCATTTCCGGAGGAATGGTGAGCGGGGTTACAAGCGCTGTCGTGCCGCCGATGGCGAGCACGTTGAAGATGTTGGAGCCGATGACGTTTCCGAAAGCGACGTCGGGCTGTTTGCGGATGGCCGCGACGATCGAGGTGGCGAGTTCCGGCAGCGACGTGCCGATGGCCACTATGGTCAGGCCGATTACCGATTCCGATATGCTCCAAATGCGGGCGAGATCGATGGCGCCGGAAACGAGGAAGCGCGCGCCAAGCATGATGAGGACGATGCCGCCGATGCTGAAGGCCAGCGCAGGCAGCAGGGCGTCCTGAGGGGGCGGAGTCATCTCGGACGAAGTGTTGTCGGGCTTGTGCCGCTCCTGCGTCCACAACAGCAGGAGGTATCCCGCGAGACCCGCCAGCAGCACGGTGCCCGCCATGGCTCCAAGCTGCCCCGCGTAACAAAGCGCTGAGAACAGCAGTGTTGAACCGACCAGCAATGTGCCGTCGCGCATCAGCGCGCTTCTCTGTGTCGCGATTGGCATGAAAATGGCGGCAAGCCCGAGGATCAGCAGGATGTTGGCGATGTTTGAGCCGACGATGTTGCCGACGGCAATTGCCGGCGACCCGGCAAGCGCGGCCTGCACGCTCGTGAAAAGTTCCGGTGCCGAAGTGCCGAAGCCGACGAGCGTAAGCCCGATCATCAGCGGCGATACGCCAAGGCGCGTCGCCAGCGATACGGAGCCGCGCACAAGCGCTTCGCCACCACCCAGCAGGAAGGCGAGACCTGCAACGATCATTGCGAATGTCATGGAGGGAAGTTCCTAAAACCGCCCCGCGGCGGTCAAGGACTGATATGTGATGGCCGCAGTCTGATTGTTTAAGCCCCGCTGTCCATCACATTGCGTTACGGTGCTGAGGCCGGGCTGTGACCGCAGATAAAAGAAAAGGGGCGCCTAAGAGCGCCCCTCGCATGAAACCGGTTCTTCCCAGGTTATCTTTTTTTGGCCGTATCGTTTTTCGCGAAAAACCGGCACCCGCTTTTTCGCAACGATGCTCAGCTCATGTACTGGCCGCCATTGGCGCTGATAGTCGAGCCGGTGATGAAGCCGGCATCGTCGGATGCCAGGAACACGACGCACCGGGCGATTTCCTCAGGCTCACCGAGGCGGCCAACGGGGATCTGCGGCAGGATCTTCGACTTCAGCACGTCCTCCGGCACGGCGCGGACCATCTCGGTGCCGATATAGCCGGGGCAGATCGCGTTGACGGTCACGCCCTTGAACGCGCCTTCCTGCGCCAGGGCCTTGGTGAAGCCGATGTCGCCGGCCTTGGCGGCGGAATAGTTCGCCTGGCCCATCTGGCCTTTCTGGCCGTTGATCGAGGAAATGTTGATGATCCGTCCGAAGCCGCGCTCGCGCATGCCGGCGAAGGTCGGATGGGACATGTTGAACAGGCCGGTCAGGTTGGTTCCGATGACTTCGTTCCACTGCTGCGGCGTCATCT
>JAGRLC010000137.1 GCA_020441995.1 Rhodobiaceae bacterium | reverse complement strand
CGTTGGTGACGGGATCGAAGCTTCCTGGATAGATCGCCGTGCGTGTCATGATTTCATTCCGCTCAGGCCGGACGGCGGCTCAGCGCAAGCCAGATGCCGCCACCGATCAGGCAGGTCCCGGAAATACGCTCGACAAGGCGTACGCGTGCCCGCGTAAACAGCTTTCCCGTGCTGCCTGCCAGCACGGCATAAGCGCCATCCAGCAGTGTCGCCACGATCATGAATGTCGCCGCCAGGATCATCGCCTGTATTGCCGCCGAACCGCGCGAGGCATCGATGAACTGGGGAATGAAGGCGCCGAAGAAGAATAGCGCTTTCGGGTTCGACAGGATGACCAGGAAGCCCTGGAGGAAGAAATTGGTCTTCGCCGGGGCTTCGACATTGTCGGGATTTATGAGCGTGCCGCCAGCGCGCCAAAGCTTGATTCCGAGCCAGACGAGGTAGGCTGCGCCGGCCAGCTTGACCCAGAAGAACACCTCGCCGAGATGACGCACCACCGTCTCGAGACCGAGCGCCAGAACGATCAGCATGAGCGCCAGGCCCGCCTGCGTGCCCGCAACGTTCAGCAGGCCCGCCCGCGCGCCATGACGCAGGCTGTTGGCGATGATGACCGTCACGGTCGGCCCGGGCACAATCACGACCGCCGCGCAGGCCAGCACATAAGCAAGGTAAAGCGTGGGATCGATGATCATGGCTATTGCTCTTTATTGGCGGTTCCCGGTGTTATCCAACCGGTGTTCCGGAAATCATTCGCCGCTTTCGCTGCTATCGCCTTCAGCGTCCGGCGCTTCGTCTTCAACGCCATCATCTTCGCTTTCCTCGGGGATATGTTCAACCGAAACAACGTGCTCGTCTTCGCCCGTGTTGAAGATCGTCACACCCTGCGTCGCGCGCCCGGCGATGCGGATATCCGCCACCGGACAGCGGATCAGCTGACCGCCATTGGTGACGAGCATGATCTGATCGCCATCCTCGACCGGGAAGGACGCCACAACATCGCCGTTGCGCTCGTTGGTCGCGATGGCGGTAATGCCTTTGCCGCCACGGCCGGTCACGCGGTACTCGTGCGACGAGGTGCGCTTGCCATAGCCATTTTCCGACACGGTGAGCACGAACTGCTCGGCGGCCCCCATCTCGGCGTAGCGCTCCTGGTTCAATTCGCCGGCGCTCAGTTCCTCGTCGCTGCCATTGCCGTCTTCCGACTCGCCGCGCATCAGGCGGCTGAGCTTGAGATAGGCGCCGCGCTCTTCGGATGTCGCCTCGAAGTGGCGCAGGATCGTCATGCCGATCGGTTCGTCGTCACCGGCAAGCGTTATGCCGCGCACGCCGGTTGAATCCCGGCCCGAGAAGACGCGCACCTGGGTCACGGGGAAGCGGATGCACATGCCCTTCGCCGTCGTCAGCAGCACGTCGTCCATCTCGGTACAGGTCGCGACGTTGAGCAGTTCCATGCCCTCATCGAGCTTCATGGCGATCTTGCCGTTCTGGCGGATGCCGACAAAGTCGGAGAGCTTGTTGCGGCGCACCGTGCCCTTGCTGGTTGCGAACATCACGTCGAGCTTGTCCCAGCTGTCCTCGTCCTCCGGCATCGGCATGACGGTCGTGATGTGTTCGCCGGGCTGAAGCGGCAGCAGGTTGACCAGCGCCTTGCCGCGCGCCTGGGGGGCTGCTTCCGGCAGACGCCAGACCTTGAGCTTGTAGACCATGCCGCGCGAGGAGAAGAACAGCACCGGCGTGTGGGTGTTGGCGATAAAGATGCGGGTGACGAAATCCTCATCGCGCATCGCCATGCCGGAGCGGCCCTTGCCGCCGCGCCGCTGCGCCCGGTAGGTCGACAGCGGCACGCGCTTGATGTAGCCGGCGTGGCTGACCGTCACCGCCATGTCGCGGCGCTCGATCAGGTCCTCGTCATCGACATCAGGGCCATGCTCTCCGATTTCGGTGCGCCGCGGCGTGCCGAATTCATCCTTCACCGCAAGCATCTCGTCCTTGACGATCTGCTGTATGCGGGCACGCGAACCCAGAATTTCCAGATAATCGCGGATTTTCTCGGCGATATCGTTCAGTTCGTCGGAAATTTCGTCGCGGCCCAGCGCGGTCAGGCGCTGGAGGCGCAAATCGAGAATGGCGCGGGCCTGCAGCTCGCTGAGACGGTAGGTGCCATCGTCATTGAGCTTGTGGCGCGGGTCGTCGATCAGTGCGATCAGCGGCGCCATGTCGCGGGCGGGCCAGTCGCGGGCCATCAGCGCTTCACGCGCGCTGGCCGGATCGGGCGCGGACCGGATGAGCTTGATGACCTCGTCGATGTTGGCAACCGCGATCGCGAGACCAACGAGAATATGGGCGCGGTCGCGCACCTTGTTGAGCAGGAACTTGGTGCGGCGGCTGATGACGTGTTCGCGGAAATAGACGAAGGCCTGAAGCATGTCCTTCAGGTTCATCTGTTCCGGGCGGCCGCCGTTCAGCGCCACCATGTTGCAGCCGAAGGAGGTCTGCAGCGACGAGAAACGGTAAAGCTGGTTCAGCACCACGTCGGCGACGGCATCGCGCTTGAGCTCGATGACGACGCGCATGCCTTCGCGGTCGGATTCATCGCGAATGTCGGAAATGCCCTCGACGCGCTTCTCGCGCACCAGTTCGGCGATCCTCTCGATCATCGAGGCCTTGTTCACCTGGTAGGGAATTTCGGTGATGACGAGCGCCTGACGCTCCTTGCGGACTTCCTCAATCTCGACGCGGCTGCGGATGACCACGGAGCCGCGGCCGGTCTCATAGGCCGAGCGCACGCCGGACTGGCCCAGAATGATGCCGCCGGTCGGGAAATCCGGACCCGGCACAATACGGATCAGTTCTTCCGCGCCAATGGAGGGATCGTCGATCAGGGCGATTGCCGCATCGACGATTTCGCCGAGGTTATGCGGCGGGATGT
>JAGRLC010000136.1 GCA_020441995.1 Rhodobiaceae bacterium | reverse complement strand
TCAAGACGGCGGACTGGATCATCGATCTGGGACCGGAAGGTGGCGATGGCGGAGGCGAAATCGTTGCCATAGGATCGCCGGAGGACATTGTTGCCGAGGAGCGCAGCTATACCGGGCGTTTCCTGGATGAATTGCTCAACCGCCGGCGCAAGCGGGTTACATCGGCGGCTGAGTAAACGCACCGCCTTTTATCGTCTCCCGCCACGTCCAAGCGGGACAGATCTCAGGAATAGCCTTCGCGGAACCAGCGCTTCAGCGTCATCACTTCGGGAATGTCGCCATTGTGGCGCATCCAGGAATCCACCGACCATTTGACGCCTGTCGTCTTGTCCTTCAGCACCGCCGTATTGTGCGGGTAGCGGGTATCGAGGAAGTTGCCCCGTCCCTCGATCTTCGCAACCGTGTGATATTTCAGGAAGCCGTGCTTCTGCAGCAGGATCAGAAGACGGGCGGTGTTGTGGGCCTCGTCGATACAGTCAAGCTGGGTCGGGTCGCCGCCAATGGTGTAATTTCCGGCGATGTCCTTGCCCGTTCCGGCAAATTCGGCCGCGTGACGCTCGAAATAGGCAACAGCCTGCTTCACCGCTTCGCGTTCCTGCTCGGGGCCGTCGGCACCGGTTGCAAGAATGCCGCGCAGCTTCGCGATCTCATCGTCCTTGAACGGGACCTCGGTCTCGAACCTGCAACCGAAGCCATGGCAGAAAATCACATCGGATTCATGCGCGTTTACGCGCACATATTTAGACTGGCTGCTGACCGAAGCCTTCTGGGCGAAGGCCGGCGCCGAAAATGTAAGACAAACGAGTGCCGCAAACCCTGCGATCAGGGACGCCAGCCGGTAATGGGTCGACACCTCACCACCTCCTAAAGCCGGTAAATCCGAAGCGGAATGCATACTGCCCTACTCGATTTGAATGTCTGCGGGCAAGTTACAGATAAGCGCCAAGGTCTCAATCCGCAGCAATGTTGCGTCCCTGCCACGCAGTGAGCGCCAAGACCGCTTGATCCGGCATGGTTCAGCGCTATGGTCCGCTCATGCGCAAACAGCAACATATCAACATCGCCGGCGGCGGTCTGGCGGGCAGCGAAGCGGCCTGGCAGGCGGCACAGGCCGGCGTGCGGGTGATCCTGCACGAAATGCGCCCCGTGCGCGGCACCGATGCCCACAAGACGGACGGGCTTGCCGAACTCGTGTGCTCGAACTCTTTCCGCTCGGATGACGCGCAGAATAACGCCGTCGGCCTGATCCATCAGGAGATGCGCAGCTGCAATTCGCTGATCATGGCCAGCGCCGACGCCAATCAGGTGCCGGCGGGTGGTGCGCTCGCGGTCGACAGGCATGGCTTTTCCGATGCCGTGACCAAAGCGCTTGAAGAGCATCCGCTGATCGAAATCCGGCGTGAGGAAGTGCCCGGCTTGCCGGGGCCAGATAGCGGGCTTTGGGTATTTGCCACGGGGCCGCTTACGTCGGAGCCACTGGCAAAAGCGATTGCGGCCGCGTCCGGCGAAACGGAACTCGCCTTTTTCGATGCCATCGCGCCGATCGTACACCGCGAATCCATTGACATGGACATCGCCTGGTTCCAGTCGCGCTACGACAAGCCCGGGCCCGGCGGCACGGGATCGGACTACCTCAACTGCCCCATGGACAAGGCGCAATACGAAGCCTTCGTCGATGCGCTGCTGGCCGCCGATACGGTGGAGTTCCACGAGTGGGAGGCCAACACGCCCTATTTCGACGGCTGCNNTGCCTGCCCATCGAGGTGATGGCGGCGCGCGGGCGCGAAACCCTGCGGCACGGGCCGATGAAGCCCGTTGGCCTGACCAATCCGCACCCGGGCACCGAAAAACCTTATGCGGTTGTCCAGCTCAGGCAGGATAACGCGCTGGCCACGCTGTGGAACATGGTCGGCTTCCAGACCAAGATGCGCTACGGCACGCAAGCCGACATATTCCGCATGATCCCCGGCCTGGAGAATGCCGAGTTCGCGCGTCTCGGCGGTCTGCACCGCAACACCTACATGAACAGCCCGAATCTGCTCGATCCGCAATTGCGGTTTACGAGCCAGCCGAACCTGCGTTTTGCCGGCCAGATGACCGGGGTTGAAGGCTATGTGGAATCGGCGGCGACAGGGTTATTGGCCGGCCGTTACGCGGCCGCCGAAGCCACAGGCCTCGTGCTGGCCCCGCCACCCGCGACGACGGCATTGGGCGCGCTGGTCAATCACATCACGCTCGGTCATGTCAGCGCTGACCAGCAGGGAGCGCCGCGCAGCTTCCAGCCGATGAACGTCAATTTCGGGCTCTTCCCGCCACTCGCCGAAGACTGGCAATATCCGCGCGATGAACATGGCCGCAAACCCAAGGGCAAGGCGAAATCGGTTGCGCGCAAACAGGCGATGACCGAGCGTGCCCGCGCCGATCTTGCGCAGTGGCTCTCCACTCAAGACGGATTAATTGCTGCCGCCGAGTAGCTGCTCCCGGGGTTGGAGCTCAAGAGCTGCCGCAGCAGACTTTTCCCGCATGCCGCGCGGCGCGCCAGAGTGTCCACTGCCGGCGCCATTGCGGCAGGCGCGCCTGTTCGTTCAGAGGGTCGTTCACCTTGCCGCATGCGGCAAGATAGTGCCTGACGAGCGCCGTTGGCAGAAAGGCCACCGCGGCCTTGCGCGGTATCTGATCGGCATAACAGCGAACGGCGCTTACATGGTCCACGGCGGCTTCGTGGAAGTCTTTCAGCGCCTGCAGCACTTCGGGCGTTGCCTCTCGGCTGATGACGTCCTCGCGGCACGCACCATTGGCTTCCAGAATATCGAGCGGAATATACAGTTGCCCCCGGGCAGTGTGTTTCGGCAGGTTCCAGAGCGCGTAGGCCATCGTGCAGGCAACGCCGGCATGCCCCGCGATATCGGCGGTGCATGGCTGCTCGCCATCGTTGAGAATGATCGCCGCAAGCTGCATGACCGCTGAACAGGTTTCGCCCGCGTAGCCGACCAGATCGCCCATGGTCGGCATGGGATCGTCATACAGATCGAAGATGCGCGCATCGATCATGTTGACGAATGCGGTGACCGGAAGGCCAAACCGGGTGATGGTGTCATGGACAGCGCAGAAAACCGGATTGGCTTTGGCATCGCCGCACGGACTGCCGTCAAGCGCGTCCATCCACCACTGCATGCGGATTTCGCCGGGCATCGGCTCGCGCACCTTGTCGCGCACGGAGGATATTTCCGAGACCAGGGCATAAAGCGCATGAAGATGCGGGCGCTTGTCGGCAGGCGCGAAAAGCGACGAGAGATACCTGTCCTTGTCGGCCTCGCGCAGCAGGCTCTCGCAATGGGCATATGCTTGTTCAAGTTCGGCTGGCACGGGCCTACTCCACCGCGACCAGCGCCGCGCCGACAGAACGGTCCTCGGACAGCATGACGTTATAGGTTCTGACAGCCGCGCCGGTGTCCATGAAATCGCTGCTGATGCCCAGTGATCTCAGGTAAGCGCGCACATCTTCCTCCACAAACGTAATCTGCTTTCCGGTTCCGATAAGTAGGAACTCGGGCAGTTCCGCCTCGTCTTCAAGGTGGAGAAAATGTTTTTTTTCAAGTTGCGCCCCATCGGCCGCGGACCACTCGCTGATACCGCCGGGCAGCGCCATGATCGAGCCGCGATGCGACATTCCGGCAAAGCGGAAGCCGCCATTGCCGTAAGCATCGATCTGCACGCGCCCGGGAAAATGCGCCTTTTTCTCAGGCAAGCGTGGCTCTCCCGTACCGTCGGTCTGCTCGGTTAGGCGTTTGGGCGGTCGCGTCAGGACGTTGCCGCCGCCGCTTCCGCAGTCTCCTCGCCACCGTCCTTGCCCGTACCTGGACGCAGGTTGAGGAAGATCAGGATCGGAGCGCCTATGAAGGTCGACGAATAGGTGCCGACGATCACGCCCCATATCATGGCGAAAGCGAATCCGCGGATGACTTCGCCACCGAAGATATAGAGCGCAAACAGCGCCAGAAGCGTGGTCAGCGAGGTGTTCACCGTGCGCGACAGCATGTCATTGACGGAAAGGTCGATCACCTCGGCGATCGGCATTTTCTTGTAACGGCGCAGGTTATCGCGGATGCGGTCATAGACCACGACGGTATCGTTGAGCGAATAGCCGACGATGGTCAGCACGGCCGCGATACTGGACAGATTGAATTCATAACGGATGGCCGCGAACAGGCCCAGCGTGAGCACCACGTCGTGGCTGGTCGATACGACGGCGCCAATGGCGTATTGCCACTCGAAGCGGAACCAGATGTAGATCAGAATCGCGAACAAGGCCGACAGCACGGCGATGACGCCGCTCTGAACCAGTTCGCCGGAGACCTGCGGCCCGACGATCTCGACACGGCGGTATTCCACCCCGTCGCCAAGAGCGGCCTTGACCTTCTCGATGACGGCCTGCTGCGCCAGTTCTCCGCCATCCTGCTCCTCGACCCGGATCAGCACATCGTTGGGTGCGCCGAATTCCTGAATCTGCACATCGCCCAAACCAAGATCGCCGACCAGTTCACGGATCTGGGCGATGTCGGCGGGGCCGTCCTTGGTCTGGATCTCGATCAGCGTACCGCCACGGAAATCGATGCCGAAGTTCAGCCCCATCACGGCGACGAGCACCAGCGACAGGATCGTGGCCGCAATCGAAGCGGTGAAGTTGAACGTCCGCCAGCGCATGAAGCGGAACGTCGTTTTATCGGGTACCAGTCGCAGCGCGCGCATGGGATCGCTTACCTTCGTTTGAATTGAGCCGGTATCAGATCGGCAGCCGTGTCGGGCGGCGCCACTTCAGCCACAGCGACACGATCAGACGGTTCAGCGTAAAGGCGCTGAAGACCGACGTCAGGATGCCGATGGCCAGAGTGACCGCGAAGCCCCGCACGGGACCGGACCCGAGGTTGAACAGGATGATCGCCACGATCAGCGTGGTGATGTTGGCGTCCAGGATCGTGCCAAGCGCCATGCGGTAACCGGAATCGATCGAGGAAATGGCCGAGCGCCCGGCATTCACCTCTTCGCGGATGCGCTCGTAGATCAGCACGTTGGCGTCAACCGCCATACCGATGGTCAGCGCGATGCCGGCGATGCCCGGCAGCGTCAGCGTTGCCTGAAGCAGCGTCAGCACGCCAAGCAGGAGCATCACGTTGATGAAAAGCGCAATGTTGGCGAAGACGCCGAACAGGCCGTAGGCCAGCAGCATGAACGCCAGAACGGCAAGCGCGCCGACAATGGACGCGATCTCGCCGGCGGCAATGGAGTCCGCGCCGAGGCCGGGGCCAACGGTGCGTTCCTCGAGGATCGTCAGCGGTGCGGGCAGCGCGCCAGCGCGCAGCAGGATCGCCAGATCGTTGGCGCCTTCAACCGAGAAATTACCGCTGATCTGGCCCGAACCGCCAAGGATCGGCTCACGGATAACCGGCGCCGAAATCACTTCGTTGTCGAGCACGATGGCAAACGGACGGCCCACGTTCTGCTGCGTGACGGCGGCAAACTTGCGCGCGCCCGCGGAGTCGAAACGGAAGCTGACGATCGGTTCGTTGGTGCGCTGGTCGAAGCCCGGCTGTGCGTCAACGAGCTCTTCGCCGGACACCATGATGCGCTTCTGGATCAGGTAGGGCTGCGGGGGATCGTCCGTGCTGTAGAGGACTTCCGATTCCGCCGGCGGGCGCGTCTCGATCGCCTGCTGCGCCGGCATCGACATATCGACGAGGCGGAAGGTCAGTTTCGCCGTCTGGCCGATCAGGGCTTTCAGGCGGGAAGGATCGTCGAGACCGGGAACCTGGACGAGAATACGGTCGGCGCCCTGGCGCTGGATGGAGGGTTCCGTCGTGCCCAGTTCGTCAATACGACGCCGCACGATCTCGATCGATTGCTCAACAGCCGAACCGATACGCTGCTGAAGCCCCTGCTCGCTCAATGTGAGAACGAACTGGTCGGGCGCGACGAAGGAAACCTCGACATCGGTAACCTGGGACCCGCCGGAAAGCAGCGAACCTGAAACCGGTACGGCGAGTTTATTCAGTTCCGTGCGGGCCGCATCGACATCGGCGACGTCGCGAATACGCACCTGAACGCCCTTACCCTGGATACCCAGCCCGGTGTAGCCAATGCGCTTTTCACGCAGAACGGAGCGGATGTCATCACGCAGCGAATCGAGACGCTCCTTGACCACGGCGTCGGAATCGACTGCCAGCAGCAGGTGCGATCCGCCCTGCAGGTCGAGGCCAAGCACGAGCTGACGCTGGAAAGCCGATGGCAGGTTGCTGACTACCGCGCCGGGCAGGAAATTCGGCAGCGTCAACAAGATACCCAGCAGCGAAACCGCCAGGATGAGAATGATTTTCCAACGCGCGAAATAGAGCATGGTGTGCCGAAACCGGTTTCAAGCGGGAGAGATGAATTCAAGGGGCGTACGCATTGCCATACACCCCCTGGTCGGAATTGCTTACTTCTTGCTTGCCTTGGCGGCTTCGCTCTTGGCCTTGACGGGTTCGTTCTTGGAACGCACCTCGGCAATGGTCGAACGGATCGCCGTGACGGTCGTGTCGCGCGACAGTTCGACTTCGATCTCGTCGCTGCCGTCGGTGACCTTGGTCACCTTGCCGATTAGGCCGCCCGAGGTGACGACCGTGTCGCCACGGCGCAGGTTCGAGATCATTTCCTTGTGCTCTTTCATCCGCTTCTGCTGCGGACGCAGGATCAGCATGTAGATGATCAGGAAGATCATCAGGAACGGCAGAAGCTGCATGATGATGCCGCCACCGCCTCCAGCGGCGCCCTGCGCGTAAGCCGGAGTAATAATGAAATCCATGTTTAGCTTCCTTTACGGCTGCAAGCCGTGGTGTCTCCTACGGCGTTGAGCCGCAAATGTCGTTTCGTTCCGGCGCATGGCACTTGGATTGTGCGTGACACATCGTGTCTATGCGCTCAGGTTCAAGGCCGCCGGAATATACAATTGCAGACCCGCATTGCAATCACGCACGCGCAATCGCTTTGCGGCGACCCTAAAGCATGTGCTAGCAAGCCGCTCCGGTTGCCCCAAGCCCTTTCGGTGACCGTGGTTATCCAGTTCATCTACCGTATGCAAGAAGCACGCATGTCCACAAATCCCGATTCCGAGAACCTTCAGCCTGTCCTGAGCCGCATTGCCGATGCGCTTGACCGGATCAGCCCGCCTCCCCCGCACCCCACCGATCTCAGCCAGGCCGACGCTTTCGTGTGGTCGAGCAGCCAGTCCGTGCTGATACCTGTGAAACGCGTCAACCGCGTCGATATCGCGCTGCTCAAGGGCGTGGACAGGGCCCGCGACCTGCTTTTTGAGAATACTTTGCGGTTCGCGCGCGGGTTTTCCGCCAACAATGCCCTCCTCTGGGGCGCGCGCGGCATGGGCAAGAGCTCGCTGGTGAAAGCGTCGCACGCGGCGATCAACGCGGATGCGAAGTCGCATGGGATCGAACCGGGCAGCCTGAAGCTTATCGAGATCCACCGCGAAGACATCGACAGCCTGCCGGTTCTGCTGGCCCGGTTGCGCGATCGCGGCGAGCGATTCCTGATCTTCTGCGACGATCTGTCTTTCGACGGTGACGATACATCCTACAAATCCCTGAAGGCGGCGCTTGAAGGCGGCCTTGAGGGGCGTCCGGAAAACGTTCTGTTCTACGCGACCTCGAACCGCCGCCATCTGCTGCCGCGCGACATGATGGAGAATGAGCGCTCAACCGCCATCAATCCGAGCGAGGCGGTTGAAGAAAAGGTTTCGCTGTCGGACAGGTTCGGCCTGTGGCTCGGTTTCCACAAGTGCAGCCAGGACGAGTATCTCGCCATGGTCGACGGCTACGCCGCCCATTACGGTCTGAAAATGGACCGCGACATGATGCGTCACGAAGCCCTCGAATGGGCAACGACGCGCGGTGCGCGTTCAGGACGTGTCGCGTGGCAGTTCATCCAGGACGTCGCCGGACGGCTCGAAGTCCGCCTTTAGTCTTCGAGCCGCCCGCGCCGTCTTCCGCGCTTGATGGAGGTCAGGATCGCGCGGTA
>JAGRLC010000135.1 GCA_020441995.1 Rhodobiaceae bacterium | reverse complement strand
ATCTCGATCCAGTCGCCGGTATCCAGCGTGTCGGGCAGAAAGAACGGCCGCGACAGGATATCAACGCTGTCGCAGGTCGCGCCGCAAACCCTGAACGGCACCAGTTCGTCCTTGCCCGCGCGGCGTTTGCGCGCGGGGTCAGGAAGGAAGCGGGCGGGAAGCGTAATCTTGCCTGTCCAGGAATCCGACAGCGACGACCAGATGCCGTCATTGATGTAGATGCGCCGGCCCTTACGCAAAAGGACCCGCACGATCACCGACAGGCAACGCGCCACGATCACCCGGCCCGGCTCGGCGATCAGCGGAACATCGCCGAATCCTGCTGCTTCAACCTCTTTCATGATGCGCGGCATCATCTGCTCGATTTCGGGGACCGCCGGACCGGCATTGCCTTCATGACGGTATGGCGCGGGAAAGCCTCCGCCAATATCGAGGGCGGCAATCTCCACACCGGCCTCGCGCCTGACCTGGGCGGCGATTGCCAGCGCATCGCGATAGGAGCCGATGTCCTCAACCTGGCTACCGACATGAAAACAAAGCCCGACCCTGAAGCCGATGTTCCCGATCCGCTGCGCAAGCTCCGCCGCATGGCCTGGCGCGGCGCCGAACTTCTTCGACAGTTCGTAGGCCGCGTGCCCTTTCGTCGCCAGCCGGACGAAGACCGTGATCGTGGCGGGATCGATGTCGAGCGCACGCACGATGCGCAGCACCTTCGCCACCTCATCCTCGTGATCGAGAGAAATCGCACGCACCCGGTACTGTTCCAGCGCCAGCCGGATATCGGATTGCGCCTTGACCGGGTGCATGTAGAGCAATTCGCTTTCGCGCTTTGCCGTGCGCGCGGCAACGAATTCCTGCGGCGAAGCGACATCGAACGTGCCTATACCGGCGGCAACAAGGTTTTCAAGGATAGCCGGCTCGCCATTGGTCTTGACCGCATAGGCGGTCTTGCCGGGAAACGCGGCGAGAAACCGCTGCGCATCGTGTTGCAGCACCTGTGGCCTGAACCCGTAGACAGGCACATCGGGACGTAAGTCATCGACCGCTTCGCGGGCATTCCTGTATCGCTGCATGTATCGCTTTCAGTGTTTGCTCAACCGATTCGATTGCTCCTCGATGATGGCAAGCAGGGCCGCATCCGCAAAATCAATCAAGTTTTTGTATTTAAATGAAACTTTGCACTTGGAAAGTTCGTAAAGCTGGTTAGCATGAGCTCCATTCATCAAAGCTAATACATTCATTCTTCCCCCATGGTGAAGACTGCGAGAATTTGCGGAGTCGTATATGACCCTCGATACCCAAATATCTTGTCTTGCCGCGCCGGTGTCCGGACTGGAAATAATCGAACAAATAAACGCGGGGAAAATCGGGCCCGATGAAGCTTTTGCCGGTTTTGCCGACGCTTACGACAGCAAGGAAGACACGCTGTCCTGCTTTGTGAGCGCCGATTATTCCAAAGCGGCTGAGCGCGCTGGAAATGGGCCATTGCGCGGTCTTCCCGTCGGCATCAAGGACATTCTGGAAACCAACGATTTTCCGACCAGGCATGGCTCTCCGATCTACGCGAACCACGTGCCGCTTGGCGATGCGTCAGCTGTCGCCCTGGCCCGGAAAGCCGGCGGCGCCATTGTCGGCAAGACGGTTACAACGGAATTCGCCTACTTCACGCCGCGCGGGACGAAAAACCCCTGGAATCCTGAATATTCACCCGGCGGTTCCTCTTCAGGCTCCGCGGCCGGGGTCGCGGCCGGCATGTTCCCCTACGCCATCGGCAGCCAGACAGGCGGATCGGTGATACGGCCAGCATCCTACTGCGGTGTTGCCGGCTATAAGCCGACCTACGGATTGATCCCGACACAGGGCGCAAAGCCGTTTTCCCATTCGCTCGACACACTGGGCGTCTTTGCCGCGACTGTTCCCGATTGCGCCTTCTTTGCCTCGATGCTCACGGAGCGCGAGCTTGAAAGCCCGCAAGCGCCAACCCCGCCCGTTATAGGCTTCTGCCCGACATCGCAGTGGGAACATGTCAGCGAAGAAATGCGCGACGCCATGGATACCGCAATGGAAAAGGCGAGAGCGGCGGGCGCCACGGTGGTGGAACACGATCTGCCCAGCATTTTCATGCGTGCGGTCGAAGCCCATTCCGTCATCCAGAATTATGAAGCGGTCCGTGCTCTGGCCTGGGAGTGGGCGAATCACCGCGACAAGCTGAGCCATAAACTGGTCGAGACGCTTGAGGAAAGCGAGACGATTTCGCCCGAGAGCTACGATGCCGCCCGCCGCGTCGCAAAAGCCGCGCGCCTCGCTCTCAGCGGCGTGTTCCAGAATGTAGATGTCCTCCTCACACCGAGTTCCGAAGGCCATGCGCCGAAGGATCTGGCAAGCACCGGAACACCGACGTTCAACAAGCTATGGACCCTGATGGGAACTCCGTGCGTCAATGTTCCGGGGCTTTTTGCCACGAATGGCATGCCTCTTGGCGTACAGATTGTCGGAGCGGCAATGACCGACCGTCAAACATTGCAGGCTTCCGCATGGCTCGAAAAAGCCCTCGCGGAATAGGACTGCGGATTTCCCCGGTCTTCCCACTATGCTGCAGTGCAAGAACAAATCTTGTTGGGATCGTCCCGGCTTGGAGTTAGACTCGTTCATGTTGCGGGCCACCGATGCGGTGGTGCGTTATCCGCTGAAACCGTATTCGGAAAGCGAAAACGAGGAGAGGCGAAGATGAGAACCGGCAAGACGCTGAACATGATGTTCCTGACTGCCGCATTTGCCTTCGTGGCAGCGTTCGCATTGGGAGCCATCTGAAAATCGGTTTTGCTGATCGCGCCGCGTATCAAGGCTGCGGGCGGACCGGACCGGGACTGAACAGCCCGGTAGAGAACTTGAGGTTTACGAGGGGATGACATCCGGCAAAAAACGCCGTTAGAGCAAGACCGGATGTTCTACATGACTGCGCAGCCTTCGCTGGCTGCCGAAATGGAGAAGCCGCCTTCGGGCGGCTTCTTTGCGTTTGGCCTGACACCAGGCAGTCCGGGCTCCGGTCTATGCCGCCTGCCCTTCGCCATTCGCGGGATGACATCCAAGCATCCGGCAGCAGGCAATCGTCAGTTCCGCGCGGTTCAGCGTATAGAAATGAAATTCGCTGACGCCGTTCGCGGCAAGATTGTCAACCTGCTCGGCGGCGACGGCAGCCGCCACAAGCCGGTGCAACTCGGGATCGTCGTCCAGCCCGTCGAACCGTTCGAACAAACGCGCGGGGATATGCGAATTGCAGCGCGCGGCGAAATTCGTCACCTGCCTGAATGATCCGATCGGCAGGATACCGGGAACGATATCGACATCGATGCCGCGCGCGGCGACACGGTCGCGGTAGCGGTAGAAGGTATCGTTTTCGAAAAAGAACTGGGTGATTGCCCGCGTCGCACCTGCGTCGACCTTGGCCGCCAGCACATCGAGATCGGTTTCGAAATCAGGCGAATGCGGATGCTTTTCCGGATAGGCGGACACGCTGACCTCGAAATCGCCGATGTCGCGGATGCCGCGGATCAGATCAGCCGTTGACTGGTACCCTTCCGGGTGCGCCTTGTAATCAGCTCCCGGCCCTTCCGCCGGATCGCCGCGCAACGCCACGATGTGATTGATGCCGAGATCCGCGTAGGCGCGCACGACATCATCGGTGTCCTTGCGGCTGACATCGACACAAGTCAGATGCCCCCCGACCGGCAGATCCGTCTCGCGCTTGAGCCATTGCAGCGTCTCCAGCGTTGCCGGCCGCGACGATCCGCCCGCCCCGTAAGTCACCGAGACGAAAGCGGGATTGTATGCGGCAAGCCGCTGCATCGCGGGCCGGAGCGTCGCCCAGGCCGCATCGGTCTTCGGCGGAAATATCTCGAATGAAACAGTCAGTCCGCTCATGCCCGGCCCTCCGGGCTGCTGGCCGCCTGGCCCGTCCACAATCCGACGCTCAACCGCTCCTGCCCTTTGGCGGAAAGTGCCGCAATCGAAACCGAACCGGTCAGCGATCCACCTGCTTCAGCGATCCAGGAGGAAATCTGCGCGGTGGAAAAACCGAGCCTGCGGTGGGCCTGTTCGGTTCGCAGGAACTCAAGCGCATGCGGTTCGAAATCGACGATCATCAGCGTGCCGCCTGGCGCAAGAATGCGCATCGCCTCACGCACGGCGGCCGCCGGATCGGCGAGAAAGTGCAGCACCTGATGCATCATCACGAAATCGGCGCCGCGCACCTCCGCCGGCAGGTCAAGAATATCGCCGCGCCGCACCTGCGCATTGGCGAGACCCGCGCGCTCAAGACGCGTGCGCGCATAAATCAGCATGTCCTGCGACTGATCGATACCGACGGCGCGCTGGAAACGCCCGGCCAGAAGCTCGAGCATCCGGGCCGTGCCGGTTCCCATATCCACCATCAGATTGACCGACTGCGGCGCCGCTTTCAGGATCGCCGCCTCGATCTCGCCGTCGGCGGCATGCAATGAGCGGATACTGTCCCACTCGCCCGCATTGCGGGCGAAATAGTCGCTTGCCTCGTTGTGCTGGGCCGCGCGCAAGGCATCCAGCCGCGCCATGTCGCGGGCAATCACCGGATCGGCGCCATCCAGACGCTCGACCAGCGAGCGCGCCAGAACGCCGCCATTGCCATCGGACAGGCGAAAGAACGCCCAGGTGCCTTCCCTGTGCCGGTCAATCAGGCCAGCTTCCAGCAACAGTTTCAGATGCCGGCTGATGCGCGGCTGGCTCTGGTTGAGGATGTCGGTGAGGTCCTTGACGCTGCGCTCACCGCCGGCAAGCAGCGAAAGGATGCGCAGGCGCGTATCCTCGCCCGCCGCCTTGAGCGCAAGCGTCAGCGCGTTGAGCGAGCCGGCGGGGCGGTCGCTTCCACGTGCATCGCCGGATGCGGGGACAGGGGCGCTTCCCGCCAGATCGGGTACAGTAGACATAAGGCACGCTCCGGAGTTGGAATATGCCTATATAAAGATACCTTTATGCTTAAATCAAGCCAGTTTTGGAAACGGCTTGTCGAAACTGGCGCGCGCCTCAAGACACGCATCGCGCACGCAGCACCCCTCGATGTGGTCGTTGACCATCCCCATCGCCTGCATCAGCGCATACATCGTGGTCGGACCAACGAAGCGGAAACCGCGCTTTTTCAAGGCTTTGCTCAAGTTCACCGACGCCGGCGCGGTCGGATTGGCCATCAGCGTTGCCTTGTCGATACGCTTGGGCCGCATGGATGGATCGGGCTCGAACTGCCACAGGAACCCGGCGAAAGATCCGGTTTCCGCGATTAATTTGCGCGCGGCCTTCGCATTGTTGATGGCGGCTTCGATCTTGCCGCGATGGCGCACGATTCCCGCATCGCCCAGCATGCGTTCGACATCGGCATCGCCGAACTCCGCGACCTTGTCGATCTCAAAGCCCGCGAAGGCTTTGCGGAAGTTCTCCCGCTTGCGCAGGATCGTCAGCCACGACAGGCCCGACTGGAACCCTTCAAGGCACATCTTCTCGAACAGCCGCGTATCGTCGCCGACCGGATAACCCCATTCATTGTCGTGATAGGCGAGATAATCCGGCAGGTTGCCATGCCAGAAGCATCGCGTCTTGCCATCCTCACCCATGATCAATCCGTCGTCGGCCATGTATACTCCGCTTTCTTCCAGGGAACCGGCACCGCATTGCCAAGCCCGCATTCATGCAACGGGCCGATCTTTGCAGGATAAGTCTCGGGCGATGCAAGCGACTTCCAGATCATTGTCAGGGCGCCGTCCCGCTCAATCACGGTAATCGTGTAATGCCGTCGTTCATCGCCATAGGCGAATTCGCAATCAGCGGAATAAAAGCCGGAGACACCACCCGAATCCTGCGGTTCGTCCTCGATGCGGGTCAGGCGGCACAACTGGCTGCCGCTGACGATGAAATCTTCGGCCACATAGTAAGGCTTTGGCACCCAGTAACGCGGAGACTCCCCGTAAGGAAGGAAATCCGTTCCCGCGCATGACCGTGCATCCCCCCAGGGCACACCATATAAATCCCCGGCATGCGCGGGCACACAGGCCATAACGCAAAGCGCGAATGCGGCACGCCTAGTCATTGCCACTCCGCCCCGCTTCACCAGCCGCAACGGCGCAGCGGGCCGATCTTCGTGACCTCGGTATCACCGGATGCGCCTGAGAGTTTCCACAGCAAGGACAGTTCGCCGTCCGCATGCTCCACAATCTGAACGGAGAGGCTTTGCCGTTCGCCATTCCGCTCGTGTTTGCAGTCGGCATCATAGGAACCGGCCAGGCCCGAAAGACCGTAATTGCCATCGCTGACGGGTGTCAGGTGGCATATCGCATCTCCGGACCAGATTGTGCGCTTGTCGATGAAATAAGGCCGTGGAACATAGCGGCGCGGCAGGTAGTCGGGATCGGTGACATAGTTGCAGCCGTAGCGGCTGCCCCACCATCCGGCCTGAGCTTGCGCCGCAGCGGGCACCGCAGCGAGAACGGCTACGAGCGCTGCCAGCCATACGGCACGAAACGGAAACCCTGCAAACATCTCGCCATGACAGCAGGCTAATCCGGCAGCACCGGGGCCCATACACGGCGATAGTTTGTCAGTTATAGAGCCACTGTTCGGGAATACGGATCTTGATCGCCTCGCCCGGAACGACGCGCCCCGGCTTCTCGACCCAGCCGACAAGCCCGCGCAGGCGCTTGGCCACTTTCGGGAATTCAAGGTCGAGGCCTTGCCTGTCGGGATACCGCTTTGCGACCGCGCCTCCGGCAAGCCGGCAGGGCGCGTTCTGGCCATCGATCTTCACCGTGGCGCCGTTCTCGAAGAACATCAGCGTGCGCGGCGGCAGCATGGAGAAATTCGGCACACCGGAAATCACCATGTTTCCGCCGATCCAGCGCGGATTGACTTCCGGCAGGCTCATGCCTTCGGCAATGCGGACAAGCTCATCCGGGCACAGCAGCGAAAGCTGCCGCTCGTTGCGCATCTCGGTGCCGCGTTCGTACCACGGCTCGCGCGCGCCGGAGTCTCGGATCAGCCCGCCATGCCGGTCACCGGGAATACCCTCGAACGTCAGGTCCAGCGCCTCCGCCGTGGAGGTCTCGAAACCATCGCCGATGGCCTCATAAACCGCCTCGAGCTTTGCCGCGATTGTGCGTGCCGGAATGACCTCGGCATCGTCAAGCGCAAGGCGGTCGGCAATCGTCATCGGGGCAATACTCATTCTGCGTCTCCTCCGGCTTATGGCGGTTGTCCCGTCACTTTGGCCCTTTTGTTCCTGTCGAGCCACGTCACGATGCGTTGGGTCACATAGAGCGCCGGCATCTGCGCGACAAAGGTTGCAACGACGGCAATTGAGAACGCCGCCGCCCAGGCCGCCATCCACCTATGCAGGAAATCAGGCGGAAATCCGATATTCAACGCCGACACGATGCCCGACATCAGGAAACTCATGATGAAGGCCATCACTGTCGGAAATATTATCCTTGCCTTGCCTGTCATGCGAACAGCCGTCCTGTGAGCCGTATTGCACGCAGGCGCGCAACTGTCATTTGACTTTACGCAGCCAAGCGGCAAAAAATTCAGCGGTCAATTTTCCCGGGGATACCATCATGAAACGATTCGCTTTCGTTGCCGCCGCAGCGCTGTCATGCGTCGCCAGTGTTTCGCTTGCGTCCGAACCCTCCGCCCAGAACGGCGTGTCGCAGAACCAGCTCCAGCTGGCCGCCGGCGTCATCCAAAACTACTGCCTGAGCTGCAAGGGCGAAAAGCCCGCCAATGGCCGCTTCACCTGCTGGGATGCGTCCGGTGTGGAACTGGCCGTCCGCATCCGCGGCGACTTCCTCTGCGCCAGCAACTACGGCAACCCGGTCTACCAGATCGGTGAAGGCAAGTGCTCCACCAAGCGCTACTGCAAGACGATCAAGAAGTAAGCTGCACCAACTTCCTTCAAAACACAGCGGGCGGCCGATCGGCCGCCCGTTTTGTTTCTAAAGCCATGCGCACGAAGACCCATGACAATGAAGGCATTGCCGCAGTAATTACTACTTATAATTGATATAATATTTGACAGCTCGGCATAGTTGTATTTCCATATAAATATTGGGAACCAGTCATGGGGGGATGTCATGGAACCGCGCAACTGTGTTTTTGCTTGTCTCATTTCAGTTACGCTGACGGCATGTAACTACGCCGAACCGCAAGGTGGTTTTGTGCGCAGGGAATGGTCGAAATCGATAAGTAATCTATCTATTGTTCCGACCTATCCGCCCAACGAAGACATTCAGGTTGGTGACTTATACGCGATTGAATATGATCCAAAACTATCTTTGGAGCAGGTGCGCTCGGCAAAAATCGGTTACTCAGAAAATGCATTGAGCTATGCTGAAAAATACTACAAAAGCCGGATCATGTTTGCCGACAAAAACGGTAAAGGTGCAGGGAGAAGAACCTTAGTCAACGATCCACCGGAAATGGCATTACCGGGATACACTATTGCTCGTGGTTATGTTGCTCAATTTGCTGGATCACTGCCAGCACAGGCGTTTGGATTAATCTTTGGAACAAATCATATCAGCAATAATATTCTTGAAGTACGTGTAACCTCCGCAAACACATACAACATACCTGTCCCAAATGCGCTTCAATATCTAAAAAATTTCTGCACAACCCATAATTGCAATAGCAAAACGCTCGCGGGAATTATCAACGCAACGACCGTTGTTCCATTCAACTTCAATGACCCGGGAGGTGACCATGTGAAGTGCGCTACACCCATGATTGTCAACCAGATCTTCATGACTCGAGAGATCCACTATGTATATTCAGTCAGCCGTGCCAATGCCACCCGCATTGCCGCAGCTGCCGCAAGCGAGAGCGCGTCTTCATACGTTGAAGCCTTGCAGAAACTGGCAGCCGTAAGCATCGCGGTGCCTCCGGGAGAAACGGCCGAGGAACAGAAGGCTCAAAATGCTCTTCTGACACGCGATGCTGTCATGATGGCAATGCTGCAAAACCTCAACAAGGACCTTTCTCAGATCAGCGCCTCCCAACCGTCTGGCGCGTTCACATTCGCATCCTATGCAGATGACAAGTTCACTCTGATACAGAAATTCAATCGGCCCATAGTTTTCGGATATAATGGAGTTTTTCTGGATCGAACTCACGCCATCTACTGCGACGGCAGACGCATTAATCCAACTGATAGCAATACTGGGGCGATCAAGTCCTCCCCGGAAAAGCCGGCCAAGCCAATGTACAGACCGGGCAATCAGAGTGGCGCAGTTATTCAGTCCACGCCGGGGAATTCGAATCCAGCCGTTTTAACCCGCTAAATGCGTTACCGCGTCAGCCGCTTGTACTTGATGCGCTTCGGCACAATGGAATCCGCGCCAAGCCGCCGCTTCTTGTCCTCTTCGTAGGCTTCGAAGTTGCCCTCGAACCACTCGACATGGCTGTCGCCCTCGAAGGCGAGGATGTGGGTCGCGAGGCGGTCGAGGAACATGCGGTCGTGGCTGATGACCAGCACGCAGCCGGCGAAATCCTCCAGCGCGTCTTCCAGCGCGCCCAGCGTCTCGGTGTCGAGATCGTTGGTCGGTTCGTCGAGCAGCAGGACGTTGGCGCCGGATTTGAGCATCTTGGCCAGATGCACGCGGTTGCGCTCACCGCCCGAAAGCCCGCCGACCTTCTTCTGCTGGTCGCCGCCCTTGAAGTTGAAAGCGCTGGTATAGGCGCGCGAGTTCACATCCTTCTTGCCGAGCCAGATGACCTCGTCGCCGCCGGAAATTTCCTCCCACACGGTCTTGTTGGCATCGAGCGCGTCGCGCGACTGGTCGACATAACCGAGCTCTGCCGTTTCGCCGAGCTTCACCGAACCGTTATCCGGCTGCTCCTGGCCGGTCAGCATGCGGAACAGCGTCGTCTTGCCCGCGCCGTTCGGGCCGATGATACCGACGATGCCGCCGGGCGGCAGCTTGAACGACAGACCGTCGATCAGAAGCTTGTCGCCATAGGCCTTGGTCAGCCCCTCGGCCTCGATAACCGTATCGCCAAGACGCTCGCCCGGCGGAATGATGATCTGGGCCGTGCCGGGCGCGCGCTCCTGGTTGCGCTTCAGCAACTCGTCATAAGATTTGAGACGCGCCTTGGACTTGGCCTGGCGGGCACGCGGGCTCTGGGCAATCCACTCGCGCTCGCGGTCAAGGGCGCGCTGGCGGGCGGCCTCCTCTCGGCCTTCCTGCGCCATGCGCTTGGCCTTCTGCTCCAGATAGGCGGAGTAGTTGCCCTCGTAAGGAATGCCCCGGCCACGGTCGAGCTCGAGAATCCAGCCCGTCACATTGTCGAGGAAGTAGCGGTCGTGGGTGATGATCAGCACCGCGCCGGGAAATTCGCGCAGGTGGTTTTCGAGCCACGCGACCGTCTCGGCGTCGAGATGGTTTGTCGGTTCGTCGAGCAGCAGCAGATCAGGTTGCGAAAGCAGCAGCTTGCACAAAGCCACACGACGGCGCTCACCGCCCGACAGGTTATCGACGGAGCTGTCCGCCGGCGGGCAGCGCAACGCGTCCATCGCCTGCTCGACCTTGGAGTCGAGATCCCACAGATTCTGCGAGTCGATTACGTCCTGTAGCTTGGCCGCCTTCTCGGCGTTCTCGTCGTTGTAGTCCATCATCAGCGCGTTGTACTCGTCGAGGATCGCCTGCTGTTCGGCGACCCCCTCCATGACGTTGCCGCGCACATCCTTGGCTTCGTCGAGCTGCGGCTCCTGCGGCAGGTAGCCGACCTTGGCGCCCTCGGCAGACCAAGCCTCGCCTGTGAACTCCTTGTCGAGGCCCGCCATGATCTTCAGAAGCGTGGACTTACCGGCGCCGTTCGGTCCCAGCACGCCGATCTTGGCGTCGGGATAGAACGAGAGGTGGACGTTCTCGAGGATCTTCTTGTTGCCATAGGCCTTGGTCAGGCCCGACATGTGATAGATGAACTGGCGTGCCATGACGCTTTGTCTCTCCGCGCAATAAAGGGATTGGGCAGCGCTTGCGGCTGCCAGGGGCTAGCCCCCAAACTGTTGCATGCGGTGTAGCGTTTCATACGCACGAAAACAATCGACCGGCTTGCAATCATCCGCATTTCGCCCGGCCATGGTTCCGCAAATCGCCCAATTCCTGCTTACGTTACGTCCAATTGTCGTCGCACTCGCCGGTAAACTTGCAGCCGACCCGCCTCGGAATTACGCTCCCGGATTGGGAAATACCCCGCAACACTCCCCCCGCGACGCCTTTACGGAGAATAAAATGAAAAGACTTGCCGCGCTGTGCCTTTGCGTCCCTCTTTCGCTGATGGTCGCTTCCTCATCCTCCTTTGCCGATGATGGCGCAAAACTGCGCAGCAGGGCGCCGACCGGAAACGGTCCCGTTGGCGAGACGCCGGACCCGGATCGTGTCGCCAGGCTCCTGGCCGCACCGTTGCGCACCGCCCCCGATGCCATTGCCAACGACCGCGCCAGCCGCAGCGGCCCGCGCAAGCTGCGCGCCGCCGACTTCGGCACGATCGGCCGCTCCGCCGACGGCAAGGACATCTCTGCCCCGCCGCCGGAAGGTACCGAGCAACTGATTTCCGAAACCGCCGAACGCGAAGGCCAGGAGGCATCGGCCAAGAAAAAGGGCAACCGCGCCGCGCCGCACCAGTTTGAAGGTGGCGTCGAGCCTGTGGGCGACGAGGCGAAGAACGGGCAGGACCGCAAGGTGATCGGTCTCGACGACCGCATCGTGATCGAGCCGACATCAAAATACCCGTTCTCGACCGTTGGCTATCTGGAGATGGAATATTCAGGCTCCATCGGCCGCTGCACGGGCACTGTCATCTCCCGCAACATCGTGATCACGGCGGCGCACTGCGTCTATGACCTGGAAACCAACGAGTGGGCGAAGTCCGTGACGTTCTTCCCCGGCCTGAGCGGGAAGTCCGCGCCGATGGGATATTTCAAGGCCGAGAACTGGTCGATCCAGAAGGGCTATGTCGACTCAACCGCGGCTGTCGATGGCAACCAGGTCATCCATGACATGGCCATCATCGAGTTTTCCCAGGACATCGGCAATACGACCGGCTGGCTGGCCGTGGGCTATAACCTCAACCTGCCGCCCTTCGTCGCCAACATCGTGCAGTATCCCGCCGACAAGGAGGGGCATTTGATGTGGCGGTCCTCCTGCCCGGTCGAGGCCAAGGACATCAGCGAATACTTCCTCACCTACGAATGCGACACATATGGCGGGTCGAGCGGTTCGTCCGTCTATGACTACATCGACGACAACACCCGCACGATCTATGCGATCCATTCGCGCGGCAACTCGGAATTCAACGTCGGCGTGCGCGTAACGCCGATGCATTTCAAGTGGATCGTCGGCAAGATCAACGGGTAACAAAAACCGATCCGGCACGCGCATGAACAAGCAAGTCACATACGCGTGCCGGCTACATATCGGGGGCATCGGCCATGGCTGACGCCCCGCCCATGAAGGTCTTCATTTCCTACTCGCGCAGGGACCGCGACTTCGTCGCAAACGTCGTCGACGCGCTGGAAGCCACCGACGGCATCGAGGTCTTCCGCGACACCGACGACATCCTGCCGACCGAGG
>JAGRLC010000134.1 GCA_020441995.1 Rhodobiaceae bacterium | reverse complement strand
TCTCACGCTTCTCGGCCTTGCGGGCGAACACCATGTTGCCGTCCTTGCCGCACAGGCCGAGCGCCCATTCGCCCTCGGCGTTGATGAGCGCGACGATCTCCTTGTTGATGGAGCCTGCGAGCACCATCTCGACGATCTCGACGGTCTTCTTGTCGGTGACGCGCAAGCCGCCGCGGAACTCGCTCTCGATGCCCATCTTGTCGAGCATCTTGCCGATCTGCGGGCCGCCGCCATGAACCACAACCGGGTTGACGCCGGACTGCTTCAGCAGTGCGATGTCGCGGGCGAAAGCCTGGCCCAGCGCCGCGTCGCCCATGGCGTGTCCGCCGTATTTCACCACGATGGTCTTGTGCTCGTAGCGCTGCATGTAGGGCAGCGCCTTGGCGAGAAGGGCGGCCTCGTTGAGGGCCGCGTCCGAGGTTTCTCTGCTCATGGGTCCCGTCTTCTCAGATGGCGGTAGCGCGGGCGTGATCGATATAGATCTCGCGCAGGCGGCGCACGGCGGGGCCGGGCTGGCCGCCGCCGACCTGTTTACCGTCGATTTCCACCACCGGCATGACAAAGGTCGAGGCCGCTGTCACGAAAGCCTCGTCCGCCGCATAGGCCTCTTCAATCGTGAAGGCGCGTTCCTCGATTTCCATGCCGCGCTCCTTGGCAAGCTGGAGCACGGATGCCCGCGTGATGCCGGACAGGATCGAGTTGGAGACAGGGCGGGTGATGATCTTGCCGTCCTTGACGATATAGGCGTTGGACGAACCGCCCTCGGTGACGACACCGCCCGCCTCGACCATCCAGGCCTCGTTGCAGCCATCGGCCGCCGCCGCCTGCTTCGCAAGCACCTGCGCCAGCAGGGCGACAGACTTGATGTCGCGGCGCGTCCAGCGGATGTCCGGCACCGACTTCACCTTGTAGCCGGTGCGGGCCGCCGGCACATCGCAGAGCTCTCTCGCCTGCGTGAACATGACGAGGCTCGGCTTGACGCCCTTCGGGAAAACGAAGTCGCGATCCGCCGCGCCACGCGTCACCTGCAGGTAGACGCCGCCCTGATCGAGGTTGTTGCGCTTGACCAGTTCGCGGTGGATGGCGAGCAGTTCGTCGTCGCTGACGGGCATGTCCATTTGCAACTCACCCAGTGAACGGTGCAGGCGCTTCACGTGGCCTGCATAATCGGCGAGCTTGCCGCCAAGCACGGCAGTGACCTCGTAAACACCGTCGGCAAAGAGGAAACCTCGATCGAGAACGGAAATCTTCGCGTCTTCGATCGGCACATAGTCACCGTTCACATAAGCAATGCGTGTCATGGAATGTCCGTCAGAAGTGTTGCTGGTTGGTGCCTAATGCTCTAGGCGCAAACGGGGTGGCTTGGCAATGACCCGCCACCTTCAAGAATCACAAGCCCAGTTTGTCCTCAAGCATATCGTGGTCGTCGAGCAAAGGTTTGAGCGGTCCGGAATAGGTGACCGCGCCCGACGACAACACGGTCGCAGTTTCGCAAATAAGGCCCGCAAAGCGCAGGTTCTGCTCGCTGAGCACGATCGACAGTCCCTCGCGTTTCAGCGCCATGACAGCCTCCGCCATGGCATCGACGATGACCGGCGCCAGCCCTTCCGACGGCTCGTCGAGCAGCAGCGCCTTGGGGTTGCCCATCAGCGTGCGGGCAACGGCGAGCATCTGCTGTTCGCCGCCGGACATTTCGCGCGCGGAACGGTTTTGCATCTCCGCCAGGTTGGGGAACAAATCGAAAATGCGTTCCGGCGTCCACTCAGCAACGCCGTCGCGTGGCCGTTGGCGCCCGGTCGACAGATTCTCCGCAACCGTCAGGTTTGTGAAGATGCGCCGCTCCTCGGGGACGTAGCCAAGACCGGCCCGGGCGATTGCGTGGGCCGGAAGACCCGCGATGCTCGCGCCATCGAACTCGACCGCGTTCGCCTTCGCCGTCACCAGCCCCATTACCGCTTTCATCAGCGTCGATTTGCCGGCGCCGTTGCGGCCGATCAGCGCCAGCACCTCGCCACGTTTCAGGGCGAGATCGACGCCGAACAGCGCCCGCGCACGGCCGTACCAGGCATCGAGGCCTTCGACGCGCAGCATGTGATCGTGCCCGCTCATGCCGCCGTTCCCAGATAGATCGCGCGGACATGAGAATCGGCGCGGATTTCCTCAGGCGTGCCGCGTGCGACAATCGCCCCCTGATGCAGCACCAGCACGTGGTCGGCATGAGTGAAGACAGCGTCCATGTCGTGTTCGGTAAAAAGCACGCCGACGTTTTCGGCTTTCGCAAGCTCCGCGACCTGCGCCATAAGATCGGCGCGCTCATGCGCCGCCATGCCTGCCGTCGGTTCGTCCATCAGCAACAAGCGCGGCTTGCCGGCGAGCGCCAGCGCCAGTTCGACGCGCTTCAGATCGCCATAGGCGAGTTCGCCGACGGGCCGGTCGATGGCGCGCTCCAGCCCGACGCGTTTCGCCAGCGCCGCCGCCTCGTCGCGATAGAGCCCTTCCGCCCAGGAGAACGGATCGAGCAGGCGGCGATGCGCGCTCATCAGCGCTGCCTGCACATTGCCCGCGACAGTCAGCGAAGCGAAGGTCGCGGTGATCTGGAAGGTGCGCCCGACGCCCGCACGCCAGATGCGGCGAGGACCCAGTCCCGTAATTTTTTTCCCGTCCAGTTCGACGCCGCCGCGATCGGGAAGCAACTGCCCGCCGAGCATGTTGAAAGTGGTCGACTTGCCGGCACCATTCGGGCCAATGAGGGCGACGAGTTGACCCGCACCGACCTCGAACGACACATCGCGCGCCGCCTGAACGCCGCCGAAGGATTTGCTCAATCCCTGCACCTTGAGGAACGTCATGATGCGCCCCCCTCTCGACGTGAAAGCAGGTTGCGCAGCGTTCCCGCGATACCAGCGGGGAACAGCAGCACCAGTGCGATGATGGTGAGGCCCAACAGCGTGCGCCAATAGTCGGTGAGCGGCATCACGAAGTCCTTCAGCAGATGCAGCCCCGCCGCGCCGAGCAGCGGTCCGGTCACCGTCTGGATGCCGCCGAGCAGCGCCATGGTCAGCGCATCGACCGAAGTCGGGATCGCCAGAACGCTCGGGTCGATATTGCCCTTTGAGAAAACGTAGAGCCCGCCAGCGAGGCCTGCCGCCGCGCCTGCTATGGCGAAGGCCACCAGCCTCTGCTTGCGCACATCGATGCCGATGCTTTCGGCGCGCAGGGCCGAATCGCGCGCGGCGCGGAGACCGTGGCCGAAGGGCGTGAACACAAGCCGGATCAGGAAGGCGGCGGCAATGCCCGTCAGCGCCAGCGTCAGGTAGTAATAAACGAGCCGCCCCGACGCCCAGTCGGACGGCCAGATGCCGATCAGGCCGTTGTCGCCACCCGTCACCTCGACCCACTGGAAAGCGATGGCATAGGCGAGCTGGGCAACGGCCAGCGTCAGCATGGCGAGATAGACGCCGGACAGGCGGACGATAAACCAGCCCGCCGCGAAGGCGCAAAGCCCGGCAATGATGGGGGCCGCCAGCAGCGCCAGTTCCATCGGCGCGCCGGCATGGCGCAGCACCAGCGCCGAGGCATAGGCGCCGATGCCGAACCATGCCGCGTGGCCGAAGCTGATGACGCCGCCGTGGCCGAGCAGCAGGTTGAGCGAAAGCGCAAACAGCGCAAAGACCATGACCTCGATGCCGAGCTTCAGCGCGAAAGCGTCGGCCACAAGCGGGAAGGCTGCGAGTGCGACAAGCGCACCAATCGCCAGAAACGTCATGGTCCGGTCCCATGGCCTGAGCGGCACCATCAGCGCCGCCTCGCCGCGCAGCTCCGGCTCAGGCGTGCCCAGCAGCCCCCAGGGGCGCACGACGAGCACCACCGCCATCACGAGAAAGACCAGCACCAGCGTGATCTTCGGAAAGATCAGGATGCCGAAAGCCTGCAGCAAACCTATCAGCACGGCGGCGAGGAACGCGCCGGGCACGGAACCCATGCCGCCGATCACCGTGACAACGAAAGCTTCGGCGATGATGTTGACGTCCATATGCGAGTTGGCGGGCGCCTTGGGGATCTGCAGCGCGCCACCAAGCCCCGCCAGCGCGCAACCGAGAAACACGGTGCCGGTGAACAGCAACGCCTGGTTGACGCCGAGCGCAGACAGCATGGTGCGGTCGTGAGTGGCTGCGCGCACAAGCACGCCGAAGCGGGTCTTGTTGAACAGCAGCCAGATCGCGCCGAGCACCACGGGACCGGCGGCAACCAGCAACAGTTCGTAAGCGGGGAAGCGTTCGCCTGCGATCATCACCGCACCGCGCAGGCCCGGCGCGCGGGGGCCCAGAATATCCTGCGGTCCGAACAGATAGATCACCGCGTCCTGAACGATCAGCACCACAGCGAAAGTGGCAAGCAGTTGGAACAGTTCCGGCGCCTTGTAGATGCGCCGGAGCAACAGCACTTCCATCGCCGCGCCGATGATGCCCGCTCCGATCGCGGCAGCCACGACCCCGGCCCAGAACGACGCAGCCCCGTACCAGGCATCCATGAAGCTTTGCGTCAGCGTCACCGCGAGATAGGTGCCGAGCATGTAGAACGAGCCGTGGGCGAAATTGACGATGCGGGTGACGCCGAAAATGATCGTCAGTCCCGACGCCGCGATGAAAAGCGCCGAGGCCGAGGCAAGCCCGTTCAGGGTCTGGATCAGGAGAAAGGACAGGTCCAAGGCTTCACCGCTCTCAATCAAAACGCCCGCCCGGCGAACCGGACGGGCGTGACATTGTTAGCGCATCCGCGCGGCGGTCAACCGCCGTGCGGCAGATCAGTCCTGACGCGCGGCCTTCACGGCGTCTTCGGAATGCATGAAATCCGTGCCGTCGTAGAACTTCCAGTCAACCATCTTGCCCTTGCCGCCTTCCATGGTCAGCTTGCCGACCCAGGCGCCCATGGTGGACTGGTTGTCGATGGCCCGCATGGTGACGGGACCCGCTGCGGTGTCGATCTCGAGGCCCTCAAGGGCAGAGATCATCGCCTCGGTATCGGTGGAACCGGCCTTCGCCAGCATATCGCGGATCATGTACATCAGCTGATAGCCGAGCAACGATCCCAGACGCGGGCTGTCGTCATACTTGGCCATATAGGCTTCGACGAAGGCCTTGTGCGGGGCATCCTCGATCTGGTCCCAGGGATAGCCGGTGACGATCCAGCCTTCCGGCACCTCGTCCTTCAGCGGCAGCATCCATTCCGGCTCGCCGGTGAGCAGGCTCGCAACCGTGCGGCTCTCGAACAGTCCGCGCGTGTTGCCCTCTCGGACGAACTGGGCCAGATCGCCGCCGAACAGCACGTTGAAGATCGCATCTGGCTTGGCCTGCTCGATCGCGGAGACGGTTGCGCCGGCGTCGATCTTGCCGAGTGCCGGATACTGTTCCGCCACGACCTCGAAGCCGGGGATGACTTCTTTCGCAAGCGCCTTGAAGTTCTCGGCCGACGACTGGCCGTATTCATAGTTCGGCGCGACGATCGCCCAGCGCTTGGCGCCGGTCTCCTTCACCGCATCGACCAGCATGCCGACCTGCATCCAGGTGTTGGCGCGCAGCCGGAATGTGTAGCGGTTGCCCTTGGCCATGGTCAGCGCATCGGTCAGCGGCTCGGACGCGATGAACAGAACCTTCTTCTGGTTGGCGAAGTCACCGACCGCAAGGCCGACATTCGACAGGAAGGTGCCAAACAGGAAGGAGACGTTCTCGCGGGTGACGAGTTCCTCGGCCACGCGCACGGCATCGCCGGTCGTGCCGCC
>JAGRLC010000133.1 GCA_020441995.1 Rhodobiaceae bacterium | reverse complement strand
ATCGGCCACGACGAGTCGGGCTCCTTCCCGCAGACGGCGCTTCATGCGCGAGGCGAACACCGGGTGGGCGTCGGACGGGTTCGACCCGATGAGCAGGATCACGTCGGCCGCCTCGACCGACTTGAAGTCCTGCGTGCCGGCCGAGGTCCCGAACGTGGTCTTGAGGCCGTAACCGGTCGGCGAATGACACACCCGGGCGCAGGTGTCGACGTTGTTGTTGGCGAAGGCCGTGCGCACCATCCGTTGGACGGCATAGACCTCCTCGTTGGTGCAACGCGACGACGTGATCGCACCCACGGACGCTCGGCCGTGCTCGGCCTGGATCGCCCGGATCCTGGCCGCGGTGTGGTCGAGCGCCTCGTCCCACTCGACCTCGCGCCACGGGTCGTCGGTCGACTCGCGCACCATCGGCCGCAGGACCCGGTCCGGATGCGACGCGTAGCCCCACGCGAAGCGGCCCTTCACGCACGAGTGGCCCTCGTTCGCTCCCCCGTCCGCGGCCGGCACCATGCGCACGACGCGGTCGCCTTGGACCTCGGCGTCGAAGGAGCACCCGACGCCGCAGTACGCACACGTGGTCCGCACGGTTCGGTTCCCGTGTCCGTGTTCGATCACGGAGTTCTCGGTCAGCGTGGCGGTCGGGCAGGCAGACACGCACGCTCCGCACGACACACATTCCGAACCCAGGAAGTCGCCCGCACCTGGAGCGACCGCGGAGGCGAACCCTCGACCAGAGATGGTGAGCGCGAAGGTTCCCTGTTGTTCCTCGCAGGCCCGGACGCAGCGCGAGCACACGATGCACTTGGCCGGATCGAAACTGAAATACGGATTGGAGGTATCCTTGGTCTCAGCGCACTCGCCGTGATGCTTCTCGCCATCGTAGCCGTAGCGCACCTCGCGCAGGCCGACCTCACCAGCGGTGTCCTGCAACTCGCAGTCGCCATTGGCCGCACACGTCAGGCAATCGAGCGGATGATCGGAGATATAGAGCTCCATCACGCCGCGGCGGATTTTCTCCAGCCGCTGCGTCTGGGTACGCACTTCCATGCCATCGGCAACCGGCGTAGTGCAGGAAGCCGGCGTGCCTCGCATGCCCTCGACCTCGACAAGGCACATCCGGCACGAGCCCCATGGCTCCATCATGTCGGTGGCGCAGAGCTTCGGTATCGGCTGCTGAACCATCTGGGCGGCACGCATGATGGAAGTGCCCTTCGGCACGGTGACGTGCTTGCCGTCGATGGTCAGTGAAACGGTCTCCCCGGATTCACGCTCCGGCGTCCCGTAATCGGTTTCCTTGAGCAGGGTCATCTGGGCCTCTCCTATTCCGCGGCAACGGCGCTGGGCGCGCGGTCGAAATCTTCAGGGAACAGACGGATCGCGCTGCGCACCGGCATGGGCGTAAGGCCGCCCATGGCGCACAGCGAACCGTCCGTCATGGTGTCGCAGAGGTCTTCCACGAGCGCGATGTTGGCGGCGACGTCGATACCGGCGAGGATCTTCTCCACCGTCTCCTTGCCGCGCACCGCGCCGACGCGGCAGGGCGTGCACTTGCCGCAGCTCTCGATCTGGCAGAACTCGAAGGCGAAACGCGCCATCTCGGCCATGTCGACGGTGTCGTCGAAAACCACGATGCCGCCATGGCCGAGCATCGCGCCGCCCTCGGCGAGCGCCTCGTAGTCAGCCGGAAGGTCGAGCATGTCCTCGCTGACATAAGCGCCGAGCGGACCGCCGAGCTGAGCGGTGCGGAACGGACGGCCCGAAGCGGTGCCGCCGCCGAAACCCTCGATCAGCTCGCGCAGGGAGATGCCGAAGGCCTTTTCGACCAGCCCGCCATTCTTGACGTTGCCGGCGATCTGGAACGGCTGTGTGCCGCGTGAGCGGCCCATGCCATAGTCCTTGTAGAACGCAGCACCCTCGGACAGGATGACCGGCACACTCGCCAGCGACAGCACGTTGTTGACCACCGTCGGTTTGCCGAACAGACCGGCGATTGCCGGGATCGGCGGCTTGGTCCGCACGGTGCCGCGCTTGCCTTCGATGCTTTCCAGCATCGAGGATTCCTCGCCGCAGATGTAGGCGCCCGCGCCCGTACGAACGAACAGCCGGAAGGCATGGCCGGACCCATCGACACTATCGCCGAGCAGACCTGCCTCCTCCCAGCCGCGAATGGCCGCCTTCATGGTCGCGATCGCATCGGGATATTCCGAACGGATGTAGATATAGCCCTCGGTCGCACCGGCCGCGATGCCCGCAATCACCATGCCCTCGATCAGGCAGGAGGGATCGCCTTCCATGATCATGCGGTCGGCGAAGGTGCCGGAGTCGCCCTCGTCCGCGTTGCAGCAGATGTATTTCTGATCTTCCGGAAGCCCCGCGACCGTGCGCCACTTGATGCCGGTCGGGAACCCTGCGCCGCCACGTCCGCGCAGACCGGACTCGACAACTTCCTCGACAACCTCGCCCGGCTTCATGGCGAGCGCCTTGCGCAAACCCTTCAGGCCGCCATGGGCCTCGTAGTCGGCAAGGTCGAGCGGATCGATCACGCCGACACGCGCGAAGGTGAGCCGCTCCTGATTGGCGAAGTAAGGGATTTCCTCCGTCACCCCATGCGCAAGCGCATGATCGCCGCCTTCGAGGAATCCGGCCTCGAAAAGCGAGGCGACATCGCCGGTGGCAACCGGACCATAAGCGAGCCGCTTGCCGTCATGCTCGACCTCGACCAGAGGCTCCAGCCACAGCATGCCGCGCGAACCGTTGCGCACGACACGGATATCGAGACCCCGCGTTTCGGCTTCACGGGCGATTCTGGTGGCCACCTCGTCGGCGCCGACGGAAAGTGCCGCGGAATCGCGCGGAACATAGACCTTGATGCTCATGTTGCGGCTCCATCGATGGCCGCCTGCAGGCGGGTTTCGTCAAGCCGGCCATGCAGCCTGCCGTTGACCATGGCAGCCGGCGACAGGGCGCAATTGCCAAGGCAGTAAACCGGCTCGATGGTGATGCGCTTGTCTGCGCTGGTCTCGCCCAGCGCGATGCCGTTGCGCCGGCAGATCGCCTCGATCAGCTTCAGCGCCCCCATCGATTGGCAGGCCTCGGCACGGCAGATTTTCACGGTAATCCTGCCGCCGGGCGTCTCGTGGAAATCGTGATAGAAGCTGACAACGCCATGCACCTCGGCGCGCGAGATGTTCAGCGCATTGGCGATTGCCGGCAACGCCGCCTGCGGCGTGCAGCCGATGTCGTGCTGAAGCTCGTGCAGGATTTCGAGCAGCGCCGCCGGATCGTTGCCGTGGCGCGCGCAGACTGCTTCCGCAGCCGTTGCGGGATCGACGCCGCCGCCGGGCGCGTCGTCTTTCAGATAGGGATTGGCCATTTTGCCTTCATGTCCTCGGTCGTTTCCGGGAGGACACTCGAAGCGGACAGGGCCGAAATCAAATTGATTGTTTCTATAACGATATTGCCAAACCCAAGCGGCGGTCGCGCAGCTCAAGCCAGGCGGCGGGCGAAAGGCTCGGGCAGAGTGAAGCCGCGCGCGACATCCATCAGCGATGCGACGACAGGCGGCAGCGGGTCTCGGTCATAGGTGACCAGACCGATCGTGTGCTCGACCACCGGACCCACCAGCGGGATCGCACGGACATCGTCAACCTGCTGCAAAATAAGACGAAAATGCTCCGGAAGAATGCTGGCGAGGCCATGCAGGAGAATATGCGAATAAAGGCTGATTACGGAGTTGGACTCAAGCTCCGGCTCCGGATCGCAGCCGATCTCGGCAAAGGTTGAATCGACGATCCGCCGGTTCTGCATGTCCGGCGTAAGCAACCCCAGCGGCAGGCCGGCGGCCTCGGCCCAGGTCACCGTCTCGCGATTGGCAAAACGGTGATCACTGCGCACGAACAGCCGGTAGCGCTCGCTGTAGAGCGGTACGGTGAGCGCCTTGCCGACCGGCTCGTTGTCGATATAGGTGATGCCGGCATCGATGGAGAAATTCTGGATATTGCCGAGGATTTCCCGCGACGTCTGCGAGTGGATCGAGAAAGTGATGCGCGGGTAGCGCTGCCGCACCGCATCGGTCAGCACGGACACCGTGGGCAATGCAGACGGCACGACACCGAGCGAAGCGCGGACCGCCAGTTCGCCCTTGATCGCGGCGAGCTCCTGCTCCAGCGAACCGCAATCCTCGATGATCGACAGACCCCATTTGAGCACCCGCTCGCCTTCCGGCGTCAGCCCCTCGAAGCGCTTGCCGCGCTTGACGATGGAAACACCGAGTTCCTGCTCAAGCTGACGGATACGCCCCGACAGCGTCGGCTGGGTAACGTTGCAAGCGGAAGCCGCCCGGGTGAAGTGCTTTTCCCGCGCCAAAGCCGCCAGATACTGGAATTGCCGGATGTCCATGAGGGCGGTTCAATATGCCGCCCCAGCAAGCCAAGCAACTGAAAATACTGGAATTGAAAGCCATTTAATACAAGAAATATAAAATATCCGGAATTATATCATGAATTTGTATTTTTTATCGTACCGGCATCGTTCCTCAATGGCGCCACCTCCTTTCCTCGCCGCGCACTGTGGCCCGCCTTTCGGTACAGTCTGACCAATTTACTTGAAATCGGCGGCCCAACCCTTCAAATTCAAAAAAACGAATTTATAGGGAGAAGAAGATGCACATCAGCCGACGCCGTTTCCTGCAGGCCAGCGGCGTTGCCGCGGTGCTGCCGGCAATGCCCCGGCTTGCCCGCGCCGACTTGCCCGCGGCAAATGGCACCCTCACGGTCGTCAGCGATGGCCATCTGACGCTTCCGGCAAGTTTCGTATTTGACGGCATGCCGGCGGACGAACTGACGGCAATCCTCTCCGAATACGGTATCGACAAGGCCAGCGTGACGCCGCCGTGCAACGTTACGCTTTATCGTGACAGTGAGCGGACCATTCTGTTCGATGTCGGCTCGGGTAGCAAATTCATGCCGACCGCGGGCGACCTGATCGACAATCTCGCCGCGGCCGGCGTCTCGCCCGAAGACGTGACCCACGTCGTCTTCACCCACGCCCACCCGGATCACATCTGGGGGCTTCTGGACGACTTCGACGACCCCGCCTTCCCCGAAGCAAGCTATCTGATCGGCAAGGACGAATGGGATTACTGGATAAACCCCAATACTGTCGACACGATCGGTGAGGCGCGCGCGTCCTTCGCCGTCGGCGCAAAACGCAGGATGGAGGTTCTGGAGGAAAAATTCACGTTCTTCCGCGATGGCGAGGAAGTGCTGCCCGGCATCGCCGCCGTCGCAACCTATGGTCATACACCGGGACACATGTCCTTCGAGATCGGTTCGGAGGCCTTTGTCATTGGCGACGCCATCGGCAATCACCACGTGGCGTTCGAAAAGCCGCAATGGGAAGCCGGCAGCGATCAGAACCCGGAGAAAGCCGCCGCGACCAGAAGCGCATTGATAGAACGGCTGGCCTCGCAGGAGACAGCGATCATCGGGTATCACTTGCCCGGCGGTCTGGGCCGCGTTGCAAGGAAAGACGACGCATACCGTTTCGTGGGAGCCGGCCAATGAGACTGATCGCCCTGCTCTTTTGCCTGATCCCCGGCCTCGCGCTCGCAAGCGAGGACATTGCCGATCAGTATCCCGGCTCACCGCTCTATTCCAAGCCGGTGGAATTCATTCCCGGCGTCTGGTCGGCGATCGGCGCAACCGCCCCGCCGACCTACGAGAATTCCGGCCACAACAACAACCTCAGCTTCATCGTCACCGGTGAAGGTGTCGTCGTGGTCAATGGCGGCGCGGCCTATATCCTCGCCAAGGCCCTGCATGAGGAAATCAAGAAAGTCACCGACCAGCCCGTCGTTCTGGTGCTGAACGAGAATGGCCAGGGCCATGCCGTGCTCGGCGACAACTACTGGCGCGAGCAAGGCGTGAAGATTGTCATGCACGAGGAGGCAGCCGCCGAAGTTGCCGAAAACAGCGATCAGTTGATCGTTGCCATGCGCGGCTACAACAAGGACAAGGCCGAGGGAACAAAGGTCGTCGCTCCGGACGAAACCTTTAGCGACGAATATATCGTCGAGTTGGGCGGCTTCCGCATCGAGGCGCGTCACCTCGGCCCGGCGCACAGCCCCGGCGATATCGTTGTCTGGCTACCCAAGCAGAGCCTGGTGATCTCCGGTGACATGGCCTTCCATGAGCGCATGCTGCCGATCTTCGAGGACACCCATACGAAAGAATGGCTCGAGACCTGGGACAGTGCGTTCGAGGCGCTTGAAGCGCGCTATGTGATCCCCGGCCACGGCCACCCGACCAACATGGATCAGGTACGCCGTTACACGAAGGATTACCTCGTCTATCTGCGCGGCAAGATCCGCGAACATATCGATTCAGGCGGCGATCTCGCGGGCGCTTATTACGTCGACCAGAGCCCCTATGCCCATCTCGACACGTTCGAGGAACTGGCCACCAAGAATGCCGGCCGCGTCTTCGAGCAGATGGAGTGGGAATAGACCGGGCCCGCCCGCCACCAGACCAATACGCTTTCTTTTACTCGATTTTCAATAATTAGCTCCCTAATGACCCGGCACTCAAGAACTGGGTTTAGGAATGCAATTGTTTCTACGGATTATCGCCTTGGTCCTGGCAACCTTGGCAACGCCCGCTTTTTCCAAGCCGGCAGAGCCAAAACGCATCCTTGCGATCTATTCCTATGAGCCGAGTTTCAGCCTGACCCGGAACATTTCGCTTTATTTACATAAACGTTTCGACGGCACGCATACTCTGGACGAGGAATTTCTCTACACAAAGAAGTACGATCCGGAAACGATGTTCAAAATCGGCTTGCAGGCCCTGCGACGCAAATTGCAGGTCACCGGACAGCCCGACATCGTCCTGACCTTCGACGATAACGCCATCATTTTCGCCGAGCGTCACCGCGCGGAACTGTTTCCGGGCGTTCCCATCGTATTCGGCGGCGTCAACTCACGTCAGCGCGTGATGGACATGGCCGCCTTGCCGAATATCACCGGCGTTCTCGAAGAAATCTGGATCGACGAGATCATCAATCTCGCCATCAGGCTCAATCCGCATCCGCTTCGACGCGTCATTGCAATCAGCGACGACACCAGGACATCACAAGTCGTGCTCGATATGATCCGTCAGAGCGTGGAAAGCGATCACGCGCTGTCACTGGAGATCATCGACACATCGAAGATGACGTTCGAAGAGGCTCTGCAGCGCGTCGAGGAAGAGCGCGACCCCGGCGCCATCATTCTCCATAGCGCCGCGTTCAGGGACCGGGCCGGCGCCACCATGACCAATGAGGAGATTGCGCACGCGTTTGGCGATCGCGCAAGCCGGCCCTTTTATTCCTATCTCGATACAACCCTGGCGAACGGCGCAACCGCGGGGTACGTGATCTCGGGCGATGGGATAGCCGAGGCATCCGTTGTTCTGGCGGAACGTATTCTGGCGGGAGAAAACCCCGATGCGATTGCGCCGGTGCTTGAATCGCCGAACATTTTGCTGATCGACGAACCGCGCGCGCGTCAGTTCGGCCTTGAATTCGAACACTTGAGAAATGAGGCGAAGATTCTGCGGCCAATCCCCTCGCCCTGGCAGCGCTACCGCCATGCGCTGTTCGCAACCTGCATCCTGATCGTGATCATGGCCATCCTTCTGCTGGCGGTCATTGTCGCAAACCGGCGCGTGCGCAGCGGTTTGCTGACCATGAACCAGGCCTTGTCCGACAAGAACAACGAGCTTGTCGAAGCAAAGAACCGCATCGAACACCAGTCGCTGCATGACTCGCTTACAAGACTGGCCAATCGGCGTTATCTCGAACGCAAACTCAAGGCGATCAACGACAAGCCCAAGCGTCATAAGACATACGCGCTGTTCCATATCGACATCGACCGTTTCAAGCAGATCAATGACACGCTCGGGCATCTGGCCGGAGACGTGATCCTTCGCAGAGTTGCGGACATGATCGTGGAAGCCGTTCCGCAAAGCGCCTTCGTGGCCCGGGTCGGCGGCGATGAATATGTCGTACTGACCGCCTTCTCAAACGCGACCGATGCGAAGAGGTTCGGCGCAAACCTTGCGGAAGTCATGCGCCGCACCGTAACCGTCGATGGCATCGTCACACGCATTAGCGCCAGCATCGGCCTTGCAACCGTGAGCCCTGAAGAGGTTTTCGACTCCAATGAGCTGCAACGGCGCGCGGACGTTGCGCTCTATCTGGCAAAAACCAATGGCCGCGCGCGAAGCGCCACCTTCCTTCCCGAACACGACATTGCAAACCGCGAGCGCAAGCGGCTTGCCGACGACATTATGCGCGGACTTGAGGCCGATGAATTCGTGCCGTACTTCCAGCCCCAGCTGTCCGCAAAGACAGGCCGCGTGATCGGCGTTGAGACCTTGGCGCGCTGGAACCATCCCGAAAAAGGCGTCCTTACCCCGGCGGCATTCCTGCCGGTGGCCGAAAGCATCGGCGCCGTGGCCAGCATCGACAAGGTCATGCTCGAGAAATCGGCGCAATGCGCCGCCCAGCTTCGTGCGGCGGGAATCGTACTGCCGCAACTCTCGGTCAACGTTTCGGCAAAGCGTCTGCTGGAGGGCGATCTTCCCGACATGGTATCGCGCCTGGACTTCGGCGGTACCGCTCTGTGCTTTGAGCTCGTCGAATCCATCTTCCTCGACAATGCGGATGAAGCGCTCGACACGGCGATTGAGAGGCTGAAAAACCTTGGCGTGAAGATCGAGGTCGACGACTTCGGCACCGGGCACGCTTCCATTGTCGGTGTCCGGCGTTTGAAACCCAACCGCCTGAAAATCGCCCGGGAATTGACCGCACCGATTGAGAAAGATTCGAAACACCGGCAACTGATCCGAGGCATCGTACAAATCGGGCGCTCGCTCGATATCCAGCTCACCGCCGAAGGTGTGGAAACGGAGCGTCAGGCCTGCATCCTGCGCGACTTGGGATGTGACGTATTTCAGGGCTTCCTTTACAGCAAGCCGATCCGCGTGGATGAGCTGCTTGTCTTCGCAAGGCGCGCCGGAATCGAAAGCGAAGATGCTGAAGGCGGCGCCATGGTGAAACAGCCCTCATCCCTTGAAGATGCAAGAGAACGCCTCGAAAGACTTAAAATCTCGGCCGCCTGAACGGCTGCGCAAACCATTCAACTGCGCGCCGGTGAAATGGAGTTGCGGGTTTAGCTTGTGACAAACGCCGCGGGCCGCGGCTTCAACACAATCTGCATGGCCAGTGCGCCGGCCCACATCGATGCGGCGGCAACCCATGCGGTCAGCGACAGGACCGCACCGCCTGACACACCCGCCCCGACCGCGCAGCCGCCCGCCAGCATCGCGCCGAACCCCATCAGCACCGCGCCGATCAGATAGCGCTCGATCGGCGTATCCGCACCGAAGCGCTCAAGCTTCCACTCGCCCCGAAGCGCGGCCATCGCAGCCGACCCGAGGAAAACACCGGGCACCAGTCCGATGCCGAATGACAGCGCTATTTCCCGCTCGGCCACAAGCGCCATCAGCGTGTCTGTCGAAGGGCCGGTGAAAGTCACCGAAGAGATCGGAACAACCTCGAAGGATATCGAGGCAACCGCCCATGTCCCGAGCCACCCAAGCGTCACGGCAAGCCCGACGAGCAGCGCGCTGACACCTGTTGCAAGACCGATCCGGGCGCGAGCCGCAAGCCATATGCCGGCGGTAAGGCCCAGAAACGCCAGAATGATCGAAACATCGCGCCCTATGCCAAGTATCGCGGACAGATCACGATCCGCTCCCCCGGAGATGGTCCACAACGAAGCGATCGCCTCACGCGCCGGCGCAAGAACGCCGCGATAGGACGCCTGCGCGACGAGCGTCACCACAAGGCCCGCCACCAGCGCCCGCATGTTGCCGGTTCCAGACAGAACCAGCAGGCGGCTGGCGCAGCCGCGCGCAAGGATCATGCCCGCGCCGAACATGAGACCGCCAATGATCGCGCCGCTCAGACTGCCGGTGGCCGCAATCTGGCGGGCGGCGGAAACGTCGAGCCAGCCGAACCGGATCGCGCATTGCGTCGCGGTCAGCGCGAAGAAGAAGACAATCAGCCAGACGGCCATGCGTCCTGCCGGCACCCCTTCGAACACTTCAATGGTCGCCGCGCGAAGGCAGAACCGCGAGTGCTGCGCAGCGGCTCCGAAAAGAATCCCCACCGCAAAGCCGATGGCAAACAGAACCGTGCCATCGCCATAAGTGTCGATTGCAGATTCAAGCATCTGCCCGTTCCCGCTTTCCGCTGGGGTCAGCCGCCCTGCGCTTCGTTGACGATCGATTTCAGCAATTGCTCAACCTTGTCCATAGGGCCGTCGGGGTAATCGTGATGCCCGATCGTCACCTTGCCCTCGCGCTCCATGACGAAGATGTTGTAGGGACAATGGACGATGTTCATCGGATCGGCTTCCATCACCTCACGGCTGACAACAGCCGAGCAGAACAGATAAATCTGCGCTTCATCGAAGATTTTAACGTCGCTGCCGACGTCCTGGCCCGTACGGTTCAGCATGTCGCCGACATGGCTGACATAATCGATGACCAGCCCCTTGTTCACGATGGCCGTTTCAACGGCGAAGGTCGCGTCCTCGTAGCTTCCTTCATAAGGGTATGTGATGGCTTCCCCGGCTGTCGCGGCACTGGCTGCAACAACGAGAAACGCTGATAATGCGATAGATTTCATGGTTTCCTCCCGTCACATTCCGCAATCAACATATCATGCGGCGGATATCCGGCCGTGATCCATGTCACAACCTGACACGGCTGGTCAGCCGAACATGTCCGCGGTCATTCCCGCGTACCAGCCTTCGGATTCCTCGTAAGTCGCCTTGCGCAGCGCGGTATCCTCGCCCGTGTGGCTGATGAAGCCGTCGACCTTGGCGATCTTGTCGGATGTCGCCTCATAAGTCGCACCGACCTTCACGCCATCGTTTTCCTCGATCAGCGACCAGCAGGTATTGGTGAACTTGGCCGGAAACACCTTGGAGCCTGTCAGCGCGCCGCGCACCGCATTGGCGCAGACCTTGGCCTGGCTGTTGGCGGAAAAACCCGACTTGGGCATGTCGCCCTGATGGCAGGCATCGCCAAGCACATAAATATCGGGATCGGCCCGCGATGACATGTCGGTGGGATGCACCGGCGCCCAGTCGCCGTCAGTCACTCCGGCCAGTTCGGCAACGCGCCCGGCCTTCTGGGCCGGAATGACGTTGCAGACATCGGCCTTGATGATCTCGCCATCGACATCGACGGTCATTTCATCCGGATCGACCGTGACCTTCTCGGCGCCGAAATCCGGCCCCAGCCGTTCGATCATGCCGCCGTAATATTTCTGCCACCCCTCCTCGAAGAGCGCCTGTTTGGAATATTTTTCCTTCGGATCGACGATGACGATCTTCGCCTTCGGATTATGCGCCTTGAACTGATGCGCAACCATCGAGACACGCTCATAGGGACCCGGCGGGCAACGGTAGGGGTTCGGCGGCGCAACCATGACAAAGGTGCCACCCTCGCGCATTGCCATCACCTGGGCCTTGAGCAGCTCGGTCTGCGATCCGCCCTTGTAGGCATGCGGCATCGCGTTCTGCGCGGCGAGACCCCAGCCCGGTACGGAGCCTTCGACGAAGTCGATGCCCGGCGACAGGATCAGCTTGTCATAGGCAAGCGTTGCGCCGCCTGCGAGGGTCACGGCTTTCTTGTCGCGATCGACGCCGATGACCCAGTCATGCACGACGTTAACGCCATAGTCCGACGCCAGCTTGCCGTAGGTATGGCCAAGATCCGAGACCGTCTTTAACCCGCCGATATAAAGGTTTGAGAAGAAGCAGGTGAAGTAAGTGCGCGTCGGTTCGATCAGCCTGACATCGATCGCGCCATTGCTGTCCTTGGCGAGATAGCGCGCCGCCGTCGCGCCCCCCGCGCCACCGCCAACGACAATCACACGCGGCTTGCCCTGCCCCAGCACGGCGGGCGCGGACAAGGCGGCGACAGCAGCCGTCCCCATTCCAAGGAAGGTTCTTCTGTCGAATGTCATGACCTGCTCCTCCGGTGTTGTTTGTTCGCCTCAATCTTCAAGGGTCGCGAAATACGCCGCAAGGGCGGCGATTTCCTCATTGCCCAGCCGCCCGGCGAGCATGTTCATCACCGGATGCTTGCGCGCCTTGTCCTTGTAAGCATGCATTGCCGCAACGAAAGTGTCCCGCGGCAGGTGAACAATCGGCGGAATACCCTTGTCGGCACCGCTGGTCTGGTGGCACGTCTTGCATTCGCTGGAAAGGTACTCGCCATATTCGGGATCGCCCTCCAGCGCCAGAATCGCGGGATCGACGTCATGATCGGTCTGGCGCGCAGTAGGATCGGCGCCGGGGTAATTCGCGGGCGAAGCCGAGAAACCGCGCAGATACGCAATCACATCGGCGCGGTCCTGCGGCGCGTCGAACCCGGCAAATGTCATGCGGGTTCCAGGCACCAGCGCCTTCGGGTTTTCAAGATAGGTATCGAGCGTTTCGGCGTGCCATTCGAGGCCTTTTGAACCCGCGCGCTCGAACGCCTTTGAAAAGCTGTATCCCTCGGCCGTGCCCGCGCGGCGGCCAAAGAGGTTGTTCAGTTGCGGGCCGGTGCGGTTCTTTGCGCCCTCGCCCACCTGGTGGCAGCTCCTGCACTTCGCAAAGAGCCGCTCACCCCGCTCTACATCGCCAAGCTCACTTGCAACCGCCGCCTGCGTCATACAGGCGGCAGCGGCAAGGGAAATGGCGGCGCGCATCATTCGCTGAACGTTCTCAGATATGCCAATAGCGCTTCGATATCCTCGGGCTTCTTGAGACCAGCAAAGGTCATCTTGGTGCCGTCGATCATGTCTTTCGGCTTTGCCAGGAACGCCGCAAGCGTGGTCTCGTCCCAGACAAGCCCGTCTTCATGGGCCTTCGCGAAGGCCTTCGAGTACTTGAAGTCCTCCTCGCTGCCCGCCGTGCGTCCGAACACATTGTTGAGCTGCGGGCCAACCTTGTGCTCGGCATTTTCGCCCACCTGATGACAGGCCCGGCATTTCTTGAAGACCTTTTCACCGGCATCGATCATCGCCTGGTTTGCAGCCGTCGCGGCCGCACCTTCGAAGGTCACCTCCTGCGGCGTCTCTTCCGCTTTCGCGGTTTCGGTGCCTTCGGCCGGCGCGGCATCGCTGCCTGCCGCGGCAGCCTCGCGGCGGGCACGGGCGGCGGCATCATCCGGCGTCACGTCGACCACCGCGGCGCGCGCCGTGATCTCGACTTTCTCCTTGCAGTCCGTCATGCAGACCTCGCCGGAGAACTTCGCCAGCTCCACATCGTCGCGGTCGTCCATGTAGAAGTTGGCTTCGTTGGGCAGGCGCACGTCCGTGAAGTTCTCGTTCGACAGCTCGAAATCGTCCTCGACCAGATCGTTCAGGTACAAAACGTAAGCCGTGATCGCATAGACATCGTCATCCGACAGCGACTTAGCGTCACCGAACGGCATAGCGCGATGGATGTAGTCGTAGACCGTGGAGAGATAGGGCCAATAGGACCCGATGGTCTTGACCGGCCTTGCGCTGGTAAGCGACCCCTTGCCGCCCGCAAGGACAGGCCAGCGGCCAATGGCCTCGCCGAAATCGCCGTGGCACATGGCGCAATGGTCGGTGTAGAGAACTTCGCCTTCCTCAACCGAGCCCTTGCCGACAGGCAGGCCTTTACCGTCCGGGCGCACATCGGTGTCCCAGGCCTTCACCTCGTCCGGCGTCGCGGGACGGCCCAGATCGAAACTTTCAGCGCAGGCCGCGCTGGCGAGAAGCGAGAACGCGGCAATAAACTTAAGAGATTTCAACATTTTCCGCGATTCCCTGCTCGTTCACGTACCAAGTCTGGATACCGTTGTTGTGGTAGATCGAGTTCTCGCC
>JAGRLC010000132.1 GCA_020441995.1 Rhodobiaceae bacterium | reverse complement strand
TTCTGCTCAAGAAGGTGGAAGAGCTCGAGCTTTCGGTGCGTTCGGCCAACTGCCTCAAGAACGACAATATCGTCTACATCGGGGATCTCATCCAGAAGACCGAGGCCAAGATGCTGCGCACGCCGAACTTCGGCCGCAAGTCTCTCAATGAGATCAAGGAAGTGCTGGCCCAGATGGGTCTGCACCTTGGCATGGAAGTGACGGGCTGGCCGCCGGAAAACATCGAAGACCTGGCCAAGCGTTACGAAGAACATTATTGAGGCGCCGCTTTCTAGCCGCGCCGTAGGAGAGTAGTCCGATGCATCATGGTAAGTCAGGCCGGCGGTTCAACCGCTCGTCCAGCCACCGCAAGGCAATGTTCGCCAACATGGCGGCTTCCCTTCTGACCCACGAGCAGATCGTTACGACGCTGCCCAAGGCGAAGGACCTGAAGCCGATCGTCGACAAGCTGATCACGCTTGGCAAGCGCGGCGACCTGCATGCGCGCCGTCAGGCGATCGCGCAGATCGGCGACGAGACAGCCGTCAAGAAGCTCTTCGACACGCTGGCTGACCGCTACAAGTCGCGCAACGGCGGCTATACCCGTGTCATGAAGGCCGGTTTCCGCCATGGCGACAACGCGGCTGTTGCCGTGATCGAGCTGGTGGACCGCGACGAGTCGGCCAAGGGCGCCGAGGACCGCGCGCGCCAGGAGGCGATGGAAGCCGAGATGGGCGAGACGGTCGACGCCTGATCGTTGACCGATCCGAATGATTTGCGGGGGCGCTGCGGTTTTCCGGAGCGCCCCTTTGCTTTTTATCGCCGGATTTTGCGGGCATTGGAAAGCGCCGATCACATTGCAGTGCCGGACACGGGCACTTATTTGCAGGGTTTCCGAATACCAGAGGGCCGATATGCCGAAACTTCTTGATCTCATCGCCAAGCCCAACCTCCTGTTCGCTTTGACGTTCGTGCTGGCCGGACTTGTTCCGGCGGGGCAGGGGCATGCTCAGGGCTATAAGGTTCCCGGCAGCCCCGGCGAGATCCGGCTCTCCTTCGCGCCGGTGGTCAAGGCGGCGGCGCCCGCGGTCGTGAACGTCTATGCGACGCGCAAGGTGCGCCAGCAGAACAGCCTGCCGTCGATCTTCAACGATCCGTTCTTCCGCCGCTTCTTTGACGCACCGGGTCTTGGGGCGCCGCGCGAACGCGTCCAGAATGCGCTTGGGTCCGGCGTGATCGTCGACGAGCAGGGGCTGATCGTCACCAACAATCACGTCATTGAAGGGGCTGACGAAGTGCGGGTCGTTCTTGCCGACAAGCGCGAGTTCGCAGCCGATATCGTGCTCAAGGAGGAGCGGGCCGATCTCGCCATCCTTCGCATCAAGGGCAATCCCGGCAATCTGCCGCATATTTCGTTTGCATCTTCGGATTCGCTTGAAGTGGGCGATCTGGTGCTGGCAATCGGCAATCCGTTCGGTGTCGGCCAGACGGTAACCAGCGGCATCGTGTCGGCGGTTGCGCGCACCCAGGCCAACATCAACGACATGGGCTTCTTCATCCAGACAGACGCCGCGATCAATCCGGGCAATTCCGGTGGCGCGCTCGTCGACATGGACGGGCGGCTCGTTGGCATCAACACGGCGATCTTTTCGCGTTCGGGCGGGTCGATCGGTATCGGCTTCGCGATTCCCTCCGAAATGGTTCAGCTTGTCGTCGCGTCCGCCGAGTCTGGCGGAAAAGTGCAGCGTCCGTGGTTTGGCGGCGAGGTCCAGGCGGTAACGTCGGAGATCGCTTCGACGCTGGGTTTCAACCGGCCTGTCGGCGTGATCGTTTCGCGGTTGAGCCCGGGAGGGCCGGCGGAAAAATCCGGCTTGCAGGTTGGCGACGTTATCGTTGCGATTGACGGGCGTGAGATCGTCGATCCGGGTAGTTTCAAATACCGTTACATCACGCGCGGCATCGGCGCCGTCTCGGAACTGACCGTCTTGCGTAACGGAAAGCAGCGCAAAATTTCCATCGAGCTGGCCGCGGCGCCGGAGACCCGGCCGCGTGACGTGCGCCTGATCCGCGCGGCATCGCCGTTTGCCGGTGTGAAGATTGCGAATCTTTCTCCCGCAGTCGCTGAGGAAATCGGGCTAGATGGCGAGGAAAATGGCGTCGTCATTGTCGATATTGCCCGCAACTCGCCTGCGGCGCGCGCTGGCTTCAAGCCAGGCGACATCGTGCTCAACGTCAATGGCGTCGATATCGATTCAACCTCGACGCTTGACGATGTAGCCTCATCGGGCGCGCACGTGTGGAGACTTAGTGTCGAACGCGACGGGCGCGTGTTGCAGCAGGTGTTTCGCGGTTAAATCCGCGCGGGCGGAATCAAATGGCCAGTCTTTTCGAGGCAGCGAACATGTCGGCTGACGCGCCACGGCCTTTGGCCGACCGGCTGCGGCCGGCTTCGCTGTCCGAAATGGCCGGTCAGGACCATCTGGTCGGCCCCGACGGGATCGTCACCCGCATGCTGCAATCGGGCACGCTGGGTTCGCTGATCTTCTGGGGACCGCCGGGCACCGGCAAGACGACGCTGGCACGGTTGCTGGCAAAAGAGACCGACCTGCATTTCGAGCAGATTTCGGCGATCTTCTCCGGCGTTGCCGATCTCAAGACGGTGTTTGCTTCCGCGCGCCAGCGGCGCGAACTTGGCAAAGGCACGCTGCTGTTCGTCGACGAGATTCACCGCTTCAACCGCGCGCAGCTCGATTCCTTCCTGCCTGTGATGGAAGACGGCACGATCACGCTGGTCGGGGCAACGACCGAAAATCCGTCATTCGAGTTGAATGCCGCTCTTTTGTCACGTGCGCACGTCCTGACCTTTCACGGGCTCAACGAAGCCGCGCTGGAAAAGCTGTTGAAGCGCGCGGAAGCCGAGACCGGCAAGCCGCTGCCTGTCGATGATGAGGCGAGGGCGAGCCTCATCCGCATGGCCGATGGCGACGGGCGCGCCGTACTGACACTGGCCGAAGATGTCTGGCGGGCCTCGCGCGATGGCGAGACTTTCAATCTGGCCACGGTGCAGGACGTGGTGCAGCGGCGTGCGCCGATCTACGACAAGAAGCAGGACGGTCACTACAATCTGATCTCGGCGCTGCACAAGTCGGTGCGCGGATCGGACGCCGATGCGGCGCTCTACTATCTGTGCCGCATGCTGGATGCCGGCGAGGACCCGCTCTATGTTGCGCGCCGCGTGGTGCGCATGGCGGTGGAAGACATCGGCCTTGCCGATCCGCAGGCTCTCGCCATCACCATTGCCGCGCGCGATGCCTATCAGTTTCTCGGTTCGCCTGAAGGCGAACTGGCCATCGCGCAGGCCGTGATCTATCTCGCCGTGGCGCCGAAATCGAATGGCGCCTATGTCGCCTACAAGCAGGCGATGCGCACGGCCAGGGAGCATGGCTCGCTGATGCCGCCCAAGCACATCCTCAACGCGCCGACGAAGCTGATGAAGGAAGAAGGCTACGGCACGGGCTACGCCTACGATCACGACACGCCGGACGGCTTCTCGGGACAGGATTACTTTCCCGAAGAGCTGGGACGCCAGACCTTCTATGACCCGCCGGATCGCGGTTTCGAGCGTGACATCCGCAAGCGTCTGGAGTGGTTTGCGAAGCGGCGCGCTGAAAATTCCGGGCGGAAATAAGCATCTTGCTTACCCTGACAGGTCGATCCGGCGCCTGAATGCGGGTATATGAGCGGCAGAGCCCGCTCTGAGCCGAAAGAGAAACCCGAATGCCACTTCTCCAGCAATTCCTGCTTGTCGCCATTGGCGGCGGTATCGGCGCGGCGATGCGCTTCGGGACCGGCCTGTGGGCCGCGCGGGTGCTGGGCACGGAGTTTCCGTGGGGGACATTCATCGTCAATGTCGCCGGATCGTTCCTGATCGCCTGTGTGATCGAATTCGCGGTCATGCGCGGCGAGGCGGGAAACTGGATGCGGTTCCTTCTGGTGACGGGCTTCCTCGGCGGTTTCACGACTTTCTCTGCCTTTTCGCTCGACACGATGGCGCTGTTCGAGCGCGGCGAGACCGGTCTCGTCATGCTCTATGTCGGCGCCTCGGTGCTGCTGTCCATTGCCGCCTGCTGGGGCGGCCTGATCTTTGCGCGGAGCGTGCTTTGAGCGGCGTTGCCCTTGTCACCGTCAGCGAAGACGAAGGCGGCATGCGCCTCGACCGCTGGTTCCGCGAGCGCTATCCGGGCCTTGGCCATGGCGCCTTGCAGAAGCTGCTGCGGACGGGGCAGGTGCGCGTCGACGGGGCGCGGGCCAAGGCCAACCAGCGCATCGAGAGCGGCCAGGAAGTGCGCGTGCCGCCGATGGCGACATCGGCTGAAGACGCCGCGCCTAAGAAAACACACGAGCGCGCCAGCGATGCCGACAGACGGCTGATCGAGGAACTGACGCTTTACGAGGACAAGGACATCCTCGTTCTCAACAAGCCCGCCGGTCTCGCGGTGCAGGGCGGCACCAAGACCAAGCGCCATATCGACGGCATCCTTGCGGGCATGGGCGAGGGCGAGAAGCGCCCGCGTCTGGTGCATCGGCTTGACCGCGAAACATCGGGCGTACTGGTGATCGCCAAGCGCCGCGCCATTGCCGCCGACATGGGCAAGGCATTCGCGACGCGTTCGGTGCGCAAGATCTACTGGGCGGTGGTTGGCGGCGTGCCGCAGCCGCTTCAGGGGCGCATCTCGCTCGATCTGATCAAGGCACGCGGGCCCGACGGCGACAGGGTGCGCCCGGCGCGCGAGGAAGAGGTGGAAGACGCCCAGCGTGCCGTGACCAATTATTCCGTTGCCGATCGCGCCGCCGATAAAGCGGCCTGGGTCAGCCTGAAGCCGGTCACCGGGCGCCAGCACCAGTTGCGCGCCCATATGTCGGCCATCGGCACGCCGATCCTCGGTGACGACAAGTATGGCGGGGACAGGCTGGTGCCCCCGGTTCTGACCAACCGGCTGCACCTGCATGCGCGCCGCGTCACCTTCAAGCATCCGCGCAACGGCGAGACCGTGGACGTGACCGCGCCGCTTCCTGCGCATATGCTGGAGACCTTCACCTTTTTCGGTTTCGAGGCCAATGCGGGTGAAGCTGACAGCGCGGAATAACAAGACCAACTTTCGGGAGTAAGGCCCCTTGTTCTGGCCGGATTACATCGTTGTCCTGCTGTTCGCCGTGATCGTGGCGCTGGTGGTTTATTTCGGCCGCCAGCAGGCGCGTTCCCTGTTGACCGGAACCGCAAGGACGAAGGCGGCCAGTGATCCGCAAGTGAGCGAATTGCTCGGTGAGCTAAAGCGCATGAACGACACACTCGAGAAACTGGCGGCGAGCCACGAGGCGCGTATCGCGGCATTGGAAGAAAATGCGAAACCGGCGCGGAAACCCGCGAAGGCCGGCGCATGAGCGAGCCCCTGCTTGTCATTTTCGATATGGACGGGACGCTGGTGGACAGCCAGCACCTGATCGTCGCGGCGCTGACGGCCACGCTTGCTTCCGAGAAGGTGAGTGTGCCGCCGCGCAAGGAGCTTCTGTCAGTCGTCGGTCTGTCGCTGGTCGAGGCCATGCGGCGTTTGGCGCCGGGGGATGAGGCCATGCACATTCGCATGGCGGACAGCTACAAGGCCGCCTTCAACGAGTTGCGCGTGCGGCCCGACTATCACGAGCCGCTCTATCCGCGCACTGTGGAGACGCTGCAGGCGCTGGGTGCCCGCGACGAGGTTGTGCTGGGGATCGCGACGGGCAAGTCCGTGCGCGGTGTCGACCGTGTGCTTGATCTGCACAATCTCCGGCATCTGTTTCAAACCATCCAGACGGCGGATAGCCATCCTTCAAAACCGCATCCGTCCATGGTGCTGACGGCGCAAAACGAGACCGGTATCGCGGCGAACCGCGCGGTCGTCGTCGGCGATACCACCTTCGATATGGAGATGGCGCGGTCGGCGGGTGCGAAGGCGATCGGTGTCACATGGGGCTATCACGATACCGGGCACCTGGAACCTGCGGGAGCGCAGGCCATAATCAGCGATTTCGCCGAACTTGCCCCCACTCTGGAGGCGATGTTCGGCAGAGAACAGGAGGCAGCGGAGTGAGCGGCGAAAAGAACCCGATGCAGCGGGCGCAGGAGCTGTCACGGCCGCAATTGCCGAAGCGCTTCTACAAGCAGGTTGCCGTCGAGCGGGACGGCGAAGGCTTCTGCATCAAGCTCGATGCGCGCGTGCTGAAAACGCCGGGCCGCCAGACGCTCAGGCTGCCAAGCGAGGACCTGGCCCGCCTGATCGCCGATGAATGGGATGCCCAGGCCGAAGAGGTCAATCCGGCAAGCATGCCGCTGACGCGGCTTGCCAACACGGCTCTTGACGGTGTCGAGCGCGTCAAGGCCGAAGTGGGGAAGGACATCGCGTCCTATGCCTGTTCCGATCTGCTCTGCTACCGGGCCGAAGGTCCGGAGGCGCTGGTCGCAATCCAGCGCGAAACCTGGGACCCGCTGATCGCATGGTTCACCAGAGCCCATGGCATGACCCTCAAACTCGCCGAAGGCGTCATGCCGGTTGAGCAGGACCGCGCCGCCGCCGATGCAATCGGTGAGAAGCTCGCGGCGCTTTCAGCCCTTGAACTGGCCGCGCTTCATACGCTGACGACGCTGAGCGGTTCCGCCGTGATCGCGCTTGGCGTTCTTGACGGTGAGGTCGATCCCGATACCGCCTGGACGGCTGCGCATGTGGACGAGGACTGGCAGATCTGCCAGTGGGGCGAGGACGCCGAGGCGAAAGCGCGCCGCGCGATGCGCAGGGGCGAGTTCGACGCCGCATCGAGAGTGCTTGTCTCGCTGCGCGCTTCGGCCTGACCCGCCATGACCCGGAGCCAGAAATCGCGATTAGCGGTCTGGCTGACGGTTGCCGTTGCCGGCGCGCTGATAGGTTATTTTTATACCGCGCTGTCATATCCCCTGGCCGGACCGGAGGCCGCGCCGGCGCTGCGCGGCATGCGGGCCGGTTTCATGATCGCCGCCGCGTCTGGCGGTTTTGAAATATTCGCGATGCGCGGGCGTGCCGGGCGCTGGCTGAAGGCGTTGCCGCTAGGTATCAGCCTTGCCATGCGCATGACCATCCACGCGGTGATGATCTTTGCGCTGCTGCAGCTCAATGTCCGCTTCATCTCTTATCCCGGACATGACATCGGTGATTTCTACCGGCTGAGCGATCTGCTTCAGGACGTTGCCTTCTCGCTACTGGCGATGGGCTCCGTGCTGTTCGTGATCCAGATGCGCCAGCTTGTCGGGCCACGCACGTTCCGCAGCCTTTTGACCGGGCGCTATCACCGGCCGCACCGCGAAGAGCGTATCTTTGTCATCTTCGATATCGTGGGCTCGACGGCTATCGCCGAGAAACTCGGCGACGAGGGTTTCCATGCCTTCGTGTCGCAGGTGTTCTTCGATATCGATGCGCCGGTTGTCGATGATGGCGGCGAGGTGATGAGCTTTGTCGGCGACGCCCTGATCGCGGACTGGCCGCTGCGGACGCCCGAACGCAACGCGGGCGCGGTTTCGGCAGTGTTCTGTTGCATGGAGGTGCTGGAGGCGAGAGCACCGGAGTACATGCAGCGCTTCGGCGTTACGCCGCGCCTGCGCGCGGTGCTGCATGGCGGACCTGTGGTTGCCGGGGAGACGGGCGACAGCCGCCGGCAGATCACCTATCTTGGCGATGTTCTGAACGTCGCCTCACGCATCGAGACGGTCGCCAAGAAGACCGGTGCGGCGGTATCCATTTCCGATAGTCTTCTGGAACGCTGCAAATTGCCGGAAGGCGTGGCGGCGCAGCGCTTGGGCCGCTATGATCTGAAAGGCGTCAGCGAGCCTGTGGCGGTTTCGGAACTGAGCGCGGGCGCCAAGGATATGCCGAAAGTCGCGATTGCGGCTGGCGATCACCCTGCTAGTTAGAGTGCCGGGTTTTTACGGGGGGAAGCATGCACGAAATTCTGGACCAGCTTAGCGAACGGCGCGAAGTGGCAAAGCTTGGCGGTGGCCAACAGCGGATCAACGCGCAGCACGGGCGCGGCAAGCTGACGGCGCGCGAGCGGCTTTCCCTGATGCTGGACGAGGGCTCCTTCGAGGAGTTCGACATGTTCGTCGAGCACCGCTGCACCGATTTCGGCATGCCCGACAGCAAGATCCCCGGTGATGGCGTCATCACCGGCTGGGGGACGATCAACGGGCGCTGCGTCTTCGTATTTGCCAAGGATTTCACCGTGTTCGGCGGGTCGTTGTCGGAAACCCACGCGCAGAAGATCACCAAGATCCAGGACATGGCGCTTAAGAACCGCGCGCCGATCATCGGCCTGTT
>JAGRLC010000131.1:2566-3457 GCA_020441995.1 Rhodobiaceae bacterium | reverse complement strand
TCAACAAGGACGAGGAGGCGCCGATTTTCCAGGTGGCCGACTACGGACTTGTGGCCGATCTGTTCGAGGCGCTGCCTGAACTTGCCGAAGAACTAGGCAAGCGCGGATATTAGGGTATAAGCAGCCTTAGGGAGCGGTCCTTCTCCAACCGCATGCGAGCGAGACGATGAGCGAGATTGCAAAGATCGGTGTGATCGGTGCCGGGCAGATGGGCAATGGTATTGCCCATGTCTGCGCGCTGGCGGGCTATGACGTATTCCTGAACGACCAGTCTGCGGACCGTATCAAGGAAGGTCTGGCGACCATCAACGGAAACATGGCGCGCCAGGTTTCCCGCGAATTGATCACCGAAGACGACCGCAAGAAGGCGCTCGACAAGATCAAGCCCGCCGAATCGCTGGCCGATCTGTCCGAAATGGACCTCGTCATCGAATCCGCGGTCGAGAACGAAGAGATAAAGCGGGCGATCTTCAAGCAGCTTTGCCCGCTTCTCAGCCCTGAGGCGATGCTGGCGACGAACACCTCGTCGATCTCCATCACCCGGCTGGCCTCCATCACCGACCGGCCGGAGCGCTTCCTCGGCATCCATTTCATGAACCCGGTTCCGCTGATGCAGCTCGTCGAGCTGGTCCGCGGCATCGCGACCGAGGACGAAACCTTCGACGCGGCCAAGGAATTCGTCAAAAAGCTCGGCAAGACGGCAACAGTGGCGGAGGATTTCCCCGCCTTCATCGTCAACCGCATCCTGCTGCCGATGATCAACGAGGCCGTCTATACGCTTTATGAGGGTGTTGGTTCGGTTGAAGCGATCGACAATGCCATGCGGCTTGGCGCCAACCACCCGATGGGCCCGCTTCAGCTCGCCGATTTCATCGGTCTCGACACCTGCCT
>JAGRLC010000131.1:0-2512 GCA_020441995.1 Rhodobiaceae bacterium | reverse complement strand
CCTGCCCGCTGCTGGTGAAATACGTTGAAGCCGGATGGCTTGGCCGCAAGACCCAGCGTGGTTTCTACGATTACCGCGGCGAACACCCGGTTCCGACCAGATAGTTCAGGCAATTCCGGAAAAGGCGGTTGCCGGTTGTTCGTCCGGAGTTGCGAAGAACCGACAAGCCGGCTTCATCAGTATTTTTTGAAAAAATTCGCGATGCCGCGCGGTTGTTCGCTGATGTTCGGCGTCGGATCGCCACCGTTGTGCGTCAGCGCGAACACGGCCGCGTAGACCGCACATACCACCAGCAGCAGCGCAAATGCCTTCACCGCCCGCTTCGTCCTGGCTGCACGCGGCTTTCTCTTCAACTGAACCCGCGCATGTTGTTTCGCGCGCGGCGCAGTAAGGCCGTCATCGCGCTTTTGCCCGGCAGCGGTAATCGTCTGAAGATATGACTCTTTGTGCATGACAGCGGTTCCCGTAGCACGGCCGCCGCATTGATTATTCCGCACCCGGCCGCGAAACCCGGTCAGTTTATCTCGTTTCGAGGAAATGTCCGGTTAACGGTTTTACTGCAGAATCAGGGCCGGTATTTCTGATTCCGGAACGATTGACCAAACGATCTGATCATGGACGCAGCAGCACTCGCAGCCGCAATGGCGGCAGGACAACAGGCGCAGGTCGCAGCCGCAGCGGCGGCCAAGATGATGCGTATGAACGCCGAAGCCGCGCAGTCGCTCGTTGCCGTCGTGCAGGAAAGCGCCCAGAATCTTCAGGTCCTTGTTGCCGAAGGCACGGGCGGCAATCTCGACATTACCGTTTAAGAGGCCACGGATCGCGGTTCGTCAGCCCGCGCTGCCCATCGCGGCGCGGATCAGTTCGAGCGCATCGCGGGAATCCCATTCCGCAGGGCCGGCCATGGTGCCGAGTTCACACCCCGTCTCGTCGATCAGAACGGTGGTCGGCAAGCCGAAGGCGCGCCCGACCGTCTTGAGATCGCGGAAGATTTTCATCGAATTGTCGGCGTAATAAGAGAGTTCCGTCGCACCGACTTCTTCGAGGAATTCCGGCACTTTCTCGAGGTTTTGGGTGTTGACGTTGACCGCGACAACCTCGAATTTCTCACCGCCCAATGTGCTTTGCAGCCGGTCGAGCGCCGGCATTTCCTCACGGCAGGGAACGCACCATGTCGCCCACAGGTTGAGCAGAACCGTGCGGCCCCTGAAATCGGCCAGCGTGACCTCGGAACCATCCTTGCGGGTGAAAGCCAGCGGCGGCAGCGCGGTGGGCTTGTCGGGCACGAGCAGGGCCGCGACCTCGCCCTTCGCGTGTCCGGAAACCGCCGCAAGCTTTTCGGCGGGCGTTGAACAAACCTGCTCGCCAAGATTGCCATTGCCCGACGTCATTGCGTATATCACGGCGCCCAGTGCCAGTACGATGATTACGGCCCCGCCCATCAACCGCCGTTTGCGGTGGAACGCGCGTTCGGCGGCTTCAAGTTCGTTACTGCTGGGTCCCTGGTTCGATGTCACGTCTTCGGGCCTTTCGTCATGTCGTCGTATTCGGAGCATGCAGCATGAGTAACAAGATGTGGGGCGGCCGGTTCTCCAGCGGTCCTGACGCGGTCATGGAAGCGATCAATGCCTCCATCGACTTTGACCGTCGCCTGTATGCGCAGGATATCGCCGGATCGCGCGCCCATGCCGGCATGCTCGCCAAACAGGGCATCATTTCGTCCGAAGATGCCAGTGCAATCAATCACGGTCTCAACACGATCCTGTCAGAGATCGAAGCCGGCACTTTCGAGTTCTCCCGTGCTCTGGAAGACATTCACATGAATGTCGAGTCGCGGCTGGCCGACCTGATCGGCCCCGCCGCAGGGCGTTTGCACACCGCTCGCTCGCGCAACGACCAGGTGGCAACGGATTTCAGGCTCTACGTGCGCGACTGTATCGACAGACTTGATGCCGCCCTGGCCGGCCTTCAAGAGGCGCTGGCCACCAGGGCCCTGCAACATTTCGACGCGGTGATGCCCGGCTTCACCCACCTGCAGAGCGCCCAGCCGGTCACTTTCGGGCACCATCTGCTCGCCTACGTGGAGATGATGGCGCGCGACCGGGGCCGGTTTGCCGACGCGCGCAAGCGGCTCAACCAGTCGCCGCTGGGCGCCGCGGCGCTCGCTGGCACGTCCTTCCCCATCGACCGTCACGCCACCGCTTCGGCGCTCGGCTTCGCGGAACCGATGGCGAATTCGCTTGATGCGGTGTCCTCACGCGATTTCGTGCTGGAAACCCTTTCGGCCGCCTCGATCTGCGCCATCCACCTGACGCGGTTCGCCGAGGAAATCGTCATCTGGTCCTCGGCGCAGTTCCGCTTCATCTCGCTGTCGGACGCGTTTTCGACCGGCTCCTCGATCATGCCGCAGAAGCGCAATCCCGACGCCGCAGAACTGGTGCGCGCCAAGGCCGGCCGCATTGTCGGCGCGCTTGTCGGGCTGGCGACCGTCATGAAGGGCCTGCCGCTCGCC
>JAGRLC010000027.1 GCA_020441995.1 Rhodobiaceae bacterium | reverse complement strand
ATGAGTACGTGCTTAGCTGCAATGTGTCCGGAAACGAAAAGCTCATTCTCGATGGCCAGAGAATGGTTGCCCCCGAAAGAACAACTACTCTCTATAACCCTGGGCAAGTGCAGGAAGGCGATGGCACGGACTGTCTCGTTTCGATCTATCTCGATCCCGCCTTTTTTGAAAAGGAACTTCTGTCTAATCGGGGCGTGAGTGTCGACAAACCCATCGTCAATGATCCCGTGCTTTTCGACGGCTTCTCCAAGATGATCAGCAAGCTTGTTGGCCCTGAACCAGACAAGCAGGCCGAAGAGCCAGTCTTCCGTATTCTGGAGCATATTATTGAAAGATATACGGCTTTGCGTATCGAGCAGTCACCGCGTGCTTGCGATTGGCGTGTTGAGCGCGCAAAGGCCATTCTCATAGATCGCTTAGATGAGACCGTTACTCTGACAGAACTGGCAGACGAGCTGCAGCTCAACAAGATCGCCTTGATGCGTATGTTCACGAAGGCGACCGGTGCGCCCCCGATATCATGGCAACGAATCCAGCGGCTGCAAACAGCACGTCAACTTCTGAAAACAGGACGTTCCGTCGTTGATACAGCATATCAAACCGGATTCTCCGATCAGGCCCACCTGACCCGGTGGTTTGGCCGTGCTTACGGGATCAGCCCTGCGCGATTTGCGCGGCGATAGTTCCGTACAAGAACGCTGACTTCTACGTCGATTACAGCTCCTTGCATTTGCGCGCTCTGTTGGCGCCGCAAAAAATAATCAAGGAGATGTACAGTGCAGAACTTCGATACGATGGTCACCGAGCACCTGGCCGCAATCCCCGACCAAATGACCGCCATGCTCTCCGAGAAATTCAAGAGAGATACGGTGGTTGCCATCGAACATATGCTACCGTCTGCGTGTGTTGCAGAGCTTCATTCGCAAGCGAGCCGGCTCTTGCAGGAATCCGCAACGCGCCGCGATCTAGAACTGGAAGTGACGGGCGGGACACCGCGCAACTATCTCAGCGTGGGCCGTGAGGCGATCCATGCCGAGCGCGGGGCGATCACGCAGTTCTTTGAGTGCGACGCCATTCGCGACTATCTGTCGAAAATCACCGGCGAGCCGATGCACAGGGTGCCTTACGAGCCCGAGGAATACATCATAAACTCGCAGGAAAAGTCCGGCGATACCCACGGCTGGCATTGGGATGATTACACCTTCGCCCTGATCTGGGTCGTTGAGGCACCAGGAGTAATGAACGGTGGTCGCGTCGAATACATCGCTGATACGACCTGGGACAAGGCTGATCCAAAATCCTGCCTTGAGCAGTACATCCGCTCGCGCGAAATTCACAGCCGCTATGTCCGTCCTGGCACATGCTACCTGATGCGTGCAAACACGACACTGCACAGGGTGGCGCCGCTCACCGGTGATACCCGGCGGACCGTTATCGTCTTCACCTATGCGTCCGAGGCCGATCTTCGTGACGGCAGCATCTCCCATGAGACCATGGAGGAGATTTATTCGCCGGAACTCACCGCTGCGTAATAGAAAATAACGGTAGCCGGTTACCAGGCCGGCTGCCGAACACCTCTAAAAAGAAGAAGGTTGGGTCATGCTGGAAGCTCTTTTGCTATACGCATTGGCTGAGTTCGTTTTTAGCCTGTCTCCGGGACCAGCAGTATTTCTGGTCATATCGAAATCAGTCCGTGCTGGTTTTGGAAGCGGTATTGCTGTGGCCTTGGGTGTGATCCTCGTCAACGTCCTTTATTTCATTCTTTCGGCAATCGGTGTGGGAACAGCGCTTGTTGCATTCCCGCTTGCCTTCAAGGCCCTGAAAATACTCGGAGCGCTTTATCTCACTTGGGTCGCGATTGAGATTGTCCGGGAGTTGATGGCAGATGTTTCGGATTCCGGCGAAGCGACGGAACAGAGTTCAAGAGCTTCCGGCTCACTATTGGGCAGTTTCCTTGCCGGCGTTCTGACCCAGTCTTCCAGTATCAAAAACATCTTCATTTTCCTCGCCATCATTCCTCAATTCATTCACCCGCAAGGCCCTATCCTGATCCAGTTTGCCGGTCTGTGTATCGTATCAGTTTTGGTCGAACTGCCGATCCTGATCGGCTACGCATACCTTGCTTCTCGTGTATCCAAGACCGTTCATGGAGTGACGATGCGACGTTATCTCGATGGTGCATCCGCGCTCATTCTCTTTGGCATTGCGGGGGCGATGTTTTGGTCCTCTGGCATGGCCTGAAAATAGACGGGGCTATCTGCCGCCGCTGTAGTTTGGCTGTCCGGGCGGGCTCTATTCCGCGGTCGCATGGTATGCGCCGCTTCACCGAACCCGCGTGCTGATAGAGGCTCGCGGTTTCGGCCCATTCGGGTGACGATCCCTGACAGGTTGAGATCGAGGCGGCGGGTGCGCCGCCACTTTGTTACCGGCGCGGTGTGACGCGCCTAGAACCCATCAGCCAGCTTACACCGACGCAGGATCACCTGATCCAATAGCCTTGGTCCGGGCTGGCCCGCTCCATTCGCGTCTTATCGCTTTCGCTCCAACCGCTTCCGTGTGGCCCGGACTGCCTATGGCCCCGCAAGCAGCAAAGCTTTGCGGCGTCCTGCTTACGGCACTTGCGTCCTTCAGTTCATCAATCAACTCGGGCGTAACAGGTAACGCCCCCATCGTGGCAGCCTTGTTTGTGCCGGGGCGATATTGCTTGCGAGACGGTTTCTTTCCCCTTCGTGGGGAGGCACTGTCGCCTAAGAGCTTGTTGCGGATATGAGAAGCCAAAGAAAGCTTCCCTGCTTCACGGAGCAATTGCTTGCGCTCATCCTCGCTCAGGCGGATCGAGAAGGGCTTGGCGACTTCCTTGCGCTTACGCGCGGGAGCCAGAACACCAGCCGATTTCCCAAAATCTGTCCCGATTCCATCCGGCCCGCGATTCACCGTCATATCGACGGTCCCCGGCGTGTCGGTCCTCCGGGTGGGATAATCCTTTGTTTCGGTTTGATGTTTTCAGCCTTGAGCTGATTGTTCCAGTCTTCTAGAATTTGAAATGCGGAGTTCGAAGTTTCTACATCGATGTCCGCCATTTCCATAAATACTAAGAGAGTTCGAACTCGCCAGCGGACAAGTTAGTGTCAGCTATTGAACCGATATTGCCATTGTAAGTTTCTGGTATTTGGGAATTGCCCATCGTTAATGCTGGATATTTTCTGTGGTCGGCAGCGGCAGCCATGGACTGTCCGAGGGAAGCTTATGGAAGGGCGCGACGCCGCTCACGAAGCCTTCGACCTCCGTGCCCGCCATCAGGGCCTTGTTGATGGCATCGAGCTCGGGCGAGCGCGCTGCAATTTTCTTGAACTCGTCCCACCTGTCATAGGCTTCCAAATCGCGAAACCGGCATACCATCAGATAGACGGCATCGTCCTGCCATTTGCACTCGACCTCGGTGCCGTCGGTCAACCGCCTCTTGTATGTCAACAGGCGCGTGACGCCCATGTTCTCGACAACATGCTCAGCGAACGCGACGGGCAGATATTCGCAGATGATCCATGCGAGATCGCGGTCGCATCCTTGCCTGACCATCTCGTCTTCAACCGGATCATCGTCAGTATTACCGGTCTGCGCCCATAATTCAGCGGCGGTTCGAACCCATTTTGCGAGTTCTTCGCCTGACATCTGCGCCATGTTGATCAATCACCCGCACTGATTAAACTGTCGCTAAGTGAATTTTAGAATGAAAAGCTTATCGAAAGGCGACAAGTCATGTTCCATCGCCTGGTTCTTTTCTGCTTTATGGTCTACCTGACTACGGTGGAACCGTCAGTGGCCTTCGCCGAAACAAGCCCGGCCGAAATCACCTTTTGGGAGACAGTGAAGGACAGCAAGGATGCTGCCGAACTGGAAGCCTATCTGGAGGCCTATCCGAACGGCCAGTTCGCGCCGCTGGCGAAACTGCGCATCAAGAAGCTTTCTGACCCGGACGACTCTGCGGCCTCGGGGTCCGACATGCCTGCGCAATCTGGCGGGCAAACCAATCCGCAAGCACACCGGTCCCTCGCCCTGTTCGGCGACGTGCTGGAACGGGTTCGCACCAGTTACTACGGCCAGATGGATGATGCGGGCCTTATCACAGCAGCAATCGACGGTGCCCTGAAAGCCTACCCGTCTGAAACGGCTGGGAAAAAAGCCAACGCCGCGCTCGCAGAGCTTGCCGCAAAATCAAAGAATGGCGGCGATGCGGATTTCTATCGTTTGCTCAATGCTTTCGGCGATCTGGTCGAGAATATAAAGCGCGAACATGCCGGGCGTTTCGATGCCGACAAACTGATCCACTCCGCGATCAGGGAAATGCTCGCCTCGCTCGACCCGCACAATAATTTCTACGACGCTCAAGGATACAAGGACCTTGTTATCGGACAAAAGGGCGAGTTCGCCGGGATCGGCGCGGAGGTGACCATGGAGCAAGGGGTGATCAAGATCATCGTACCCCTGGCCGGCTCTCCGGCGGAAGCGGCGGGACTACGCGGGGGCGATCTCGTCACACACATCGACAAAAAGTCGGTCCTGGGCCTGACGCTCGACGAAGCGGTCAGGTTATTGCGCGGCAAGGTCGGCGCAAAGGTCGCACTCACCGTTGTGCGTGAGGGCATAGCGGGTCCTCTTGAAGTCGATGTGGTTCGCGGGCTCGTCAGACTTAAGTCGGTCCATCACCGCGCCGAAGGCACGGTCGGCTATATCCGCATTGCATCGATCCGGGAGAACGCAGCGGAGGATTTCCGGCAGGCCGTCGCATCGCTGCAAGACGACATTGGCCCGGACCTGGAAGGCTTCGTGCTGGACCTTCGCAATTGCCCGGGCGGCTACATAACCGAGACAATCGAAATCGCCGATGCTCTGCTCGATGAAGGCAGGATTGTCAGCACCAAATCGAGAGATGCGAAGCACGACCAAAAGCACAGCGCCAAGCAGGGCGATATAGCAAATGGCCGGAAAATTGCCGTGTTGATCAATGGTGGTACTTCGTCCGGGTGCGAGATCATTGCAGGCGCGCTTGGCGAGCATGATCGCGCAACGCTGATCGGCACGCTGACTTTTGGCAAGGGCTCCATCCAGACCATTATACCGCTCAAGGGCGGGCTTGGATTGAGGCTGACCACCGCCGAATTTCTGACCCCCTCCGGTCACTCGATCCAGGCCAAGGGCATCGAACCGGATATTCCCGTCGAACAGTCCTTGCCCGAAGAGATGAAGGGGAAACAACGGGCGGAATCGGATCTCAGGGAACACAGGCGTGCGCAGGACGGTGTGGAGAAAAAGGGATCATCCGCCTATGTCCCGGAAGACAGAAGCGCGGACACGCAACTGCAGTATGCCCTCACGCGCTTCTTTTCGACTTACGGATCCGAGTCCGCACAGCCGGAATCCGAAAAACCGACGATTCAGGATCTCGAGAGTCTCGACTGAATGGAGGCCATGATGCGCAAACGTTCTTGCGAGCTTCTTCTGTTGGGTCTGCTGACCGCCTTTGCGTGCTCAGCACCGTCATTGTCGCAGGCTCAGACGGACGATGCGGAGATTTCTTTCTGGAACAGCGTCAAGGACAGCAATGATGCCGCAGAGCTGAATGCCTACCTGGAAGCCTACCCCAACGGCGTATTCGCTCCGCTGGCGAAGATCAGACTGAACAGTCTGGGTGCGGATGCGGCGACAAACCCGAAACAAGAAGAGGCTCCAACTGAGTCAGCCAGCAAGTCGCAAAGCGCTGACAAGCCGCCCATTCACGATTGCGACCGCCTTGCGGCTAACCCCGGCGATGGCGCGCGTGTTGGCAAGGGCGTTCCTGACGGCGAAATCCTTCCGGGGCGGGCTATCGCTGCCTGCAAAGAGGCCGTTGCAAATTTTCCCGATGAGCCGCGTTTTGTCTATCAGCTCGCACGGGCACGATATGCGCAAGGTGAATATGCGTCCGCGAATGAGGTTTTCAGGGAACTAGCCAAAAAAGACTACGCCATAGCGATGGTGCATCTGGGGTTTTCATTCGCCCAGGGAAACGGGCTCGATAAGGACGATCAGAAGGCCGTGGAGTGGTACCAAAAGGCAGCGGACCTAGATAACGCACTCGCGTTCAACAACCTCGGCGTCATGTACGGTTCGGGCCGTGGCGTACCGAAAGAACTCAAGAAATCAGTCAGTTTTTACAAGAAGGCCGCCGAGCTTGGCGATATCGTGGCCATGTCCAATCTGGGCGGACTTTATCTGACTGGCAACGGTGTGAAAAAGGACCCCAAACTCGGCGTGCGTTGGATATCGCGGGCCGCGGAGCTAGGAGACCGAAACGGTTATTTCAACCTCGCCTACAGCTACGACAATGGCTTGGGAGTCGCAAAGGACAGAGAACAAGCAGCCGAATACATGCTCAAGGCGCTCAAAGCAGACCTGGAACATGCACGCAACCAGATGCTCCAGAACTCAAGCAGCTGGAGCGCAGAATTCCGGCGCGAACTGCAACGCTTGCTGAAAGAAGAAGGCTATTATTCCGGTGCTATTGACGGCGCCTTCGGACCGGCAACGAGGGCAGCAATTGAAGGTCTCATGTCGTCGGTTGAAGTGACGCAACCATCGCCCGCGCCTCAAGCCGGCGAAGCAGGCCAGCAGCGAAACAATCCTGAACTGGAGCTTCCAGACGTCGGCAATATCAATGAGCTGGAGACGCTGGACTGAAACGCATCAGTGGCGTTGATACGCCTTAGGTCTTCGCAAGCCAAGAAATCAGCTTCTGTATGGAAATCTGGCCTCGCCTACTGACAATAGGCATTGCGACCGAGAATAGCGCCTTGCGGATTTTGGCATGAGTATGTGGGCGGCCTGTATCCACCGCCGCCGCCGCGTTGCCTCTGAATACCCTCTATCCCGCGCTGGATCTGCTGCAGCCCTTGAAGCACACGCGCAGCAGCCTGAGGATCGTATTGCGGCTGGCGGTAAACCTGCCGTTGCTGGGGCTGGCGTCTTGTGACGGCCTGCCGGCGCTGAGGCGGCGCTTTCCGTTTTGCAACAGGCGGATTGACGTAGTGGCAAGTCCATTGACCATTGGCGAGCCGCTTGCCGGCGCGGACCTTCATACCCGGGTTCGCGTCGCGGCAAAGCTGGTTGGCCTTTTTCTTGGTTTCAATACAAACGAATGAACCGTCTTTTTTTGAGACGCTTGCGTAATAGCCCCAGCCGTTCCACTCGGCGCACAACTTGTTGGCTTGCTGTTTAGCCAGCTTGTCTGCCTGCGTTGCGGATATACACGCCCGGTCTTTGCCTTCCGCACCCGGCTTCCATTTGTAACCGTTCGCGCATTGACACTGGTAGCTACCGTCAGCCTGGCGGCCAACCGACTCATTCATTATCGCGTGAGCGCCAAACGCGGACTTACATGAGTCGTGGGCAAATTTCCTCTCGCACTTCTTCGGAACGCCTTCGAGCCTGTCATACAGCTTGTCGAGAAATGGGTTCGTCGCGCCCTTCACCTTCTCGATCACACCTTCGATCCCGCTGATGTCACAGGAGTCGGCGGCGCGGATGCCGATGTCGGCGATCTCCTTGATATCGACGATACGCTTGATATTGGCGTTGATCCTGATCGCGATATCCTTGCAAGTTCGTCCGTCGGCTTCCTGATCGCGGGCCAGCGCCTGGCGGAACAGGCTCTCGGAGCCTTCCATGTCGCCCTTGCGGAAGGCCTCTTTAGCGTCCGTGTATGTTTCTGCCACGCCAACAGAACGCTCCATTCTGTTGCGCAGCGCAACGAGGCGTACATTGGATGCATTCTTGAGCAGACTGACGTTCTGACCGATCGCGCCCGGCTCGCAAGCCGTGAGTGCATTCTTGATTCCGCCCATGACGTCGACCAACTGACCGATTTTGGCTTGATTGCCCGTCGCACGTTTCTTCACGGCTGCACATGCGCCCGCACCCGGCAGAGCGGCAATGTCGGAGATGACCGCGCCAAGCGCATTGTGCGCGTCCTTGATGCGGCCTTCCTGAAACTGGCTCGATGCGTCGTCAACACGCGCATCGAGCGCAGCGCAACGGGTCAGTTCCGGTGCGGGATCGTCGTTTGGATTGCCTGACTCAATTGTCGGCTCGTATTGGTAGACGGTTTTGGGCGGCTCGCAGTCATCGCCCTGATGTTCCTTGAACGTTTCCTGTCCGATGAAACCTTCATCAAGGCCGCCGTCTGATTTGTTAGCTACCTTCGGCTTGCAGTCGCGTGATTGCTCCGGCTCGGGCTTGGGGTCCGCTTTCGCCACTTCCTCGGGCTTTTCCGGCTCTTCTTTTTCCTCGGGCTTTTTGGACCGCTTGGCGCAGGCCTTCGCCTTTTCATGATATTCGCCGGCTTCGCGCGCGGCCTCTTGCAAGCTTCCCATCAGGCTTTCGAAATCGTCCAGCTGATCGCGCATGCTGTCTCTGCGCGCGCCGAATGCACCGAAAGCCGCGTTCAGAGCCTCATACTGCTGCGCGAAGTTTCGCACGCCATGACGCGTGCAGGCCTCTCCGACGCGCTGCGGCAGATCGTTGAAGCAGGTTCCCAGTGCGGCGTTCTTATGCGCGATGCGCTGCCGATAAGACGCCAGCCGGAACTCTGCCGCAATGATTTCCGGTGTCAATCCGTCACGGACCTTCGCGTTCGCTATGACCTGATGCGCTATGGCGAAACGCCGGGCCACCTGCTCCGATGCCGCACCTTTTGCGAAGAGCGCATTTTCCTCCGCTCTGATGCTGTTCGTGATAGCGGCACAGCGCATGTCGATGGGGTTGATGAACTGCGTCACCATGAGTGTCTTTAGAGCATCGTCGCTTGGGTAACGCCCGTTATCGCGGACCTGCTTTTGCAGCGCTCTGAAATCATCCTGTTCCCGGCTGACAACAGCATCGACCAGGGCGGCGAGATTGCGTGCCTTTTCCGATTGCTTCACAGCGTCGGCGCCAAACTTGGCGTTGTTTGCGGATTCATCGGCCATGTCGCAGGCAAGGTCGGCGTGGCCCTTGGCAATTTCGGTTGCTCTGCTCACTGCGGCCTGTGCTGAGCGAAGATCCGATTCCAGTTGCGTCCGCGCCAGTTCGTCCCCTTTCAGATCAGCGGCATATTTCCGCATCAAATCGCCGAAACGCGCGCCCATATCAGCACCCATCCGAGCGATTTCTCCCGATGGCACGATGGCTTTCTCCGCTGCGGTGCATGCCGCACCGGCACTCTCTAAGCTGGCAAGCGCACCATCCACAGCCGCAAGAGCCTGATCGACGCCGTCAGGCTTGCGGCTCAGCCGAACAATCTCCGTCAAGCGTTCTTCTTCGGGATCGACGCGTTCGATTGGGTCCGCCTGATCGATTTCCGGCGGCAGCTGAACCACGGGTCTTGGAACCGGTTCGAACATGCCCAGCGTCGGCACGCCACGTTTGATGTTGTTGCAAACATCGACAACCTTGAACGAGCCGACAGGACGCAGGATGCCGTTCTTTACCGCTGCAACGAATTGCTGGCACTGCTCTTCGAGAGCTGCTTCCTGCGCCGCTCTCGCGCCTGAAACGGTAGATGCGAACTGCTCCCAGGCGTTGGCATGACGTGAGTAACAGGACTCCTCCTTCGCAGGCCGTTCGATCACATCGCCGGTCTTCACATCCGTGGCAATCCACCGGCCCGCTTCGCAGGTGAGCAGATAACCAATCGCGACACGTGGATCTTTCTCCATCCACGCTCCCAGTGCGGCGGTTTGCGAAAGGTCCAGCGCGGTGTCCCATGCCTGCCGAAACAGAGCATCGGCCTCCTCGTCTGTGATCGAATCGTCCGTCGCCCTCCATATGAAGCCGACATAGTCCTTCATCTTGATGGCTGCTTGGATGATATCTATCGCATTGGCAGCCTTGCCCAGAAACTCCGCCGTCTCTCCTGCCGCCTGCAGACCCTGCCGGACACGGCCGGCGGCAGCGGCGCCCAGAACATCATCCAGACTGCCGATGGCCCGTGAACCATCTTTTGCGTTGTCTATCGCACGCGCGGTATCCGCGCCCTTTTCGATCTTGCGGGTCACCCCCGGCACATCGTCTGCGACTGTCGCACCACCGCTGATCTTGCGGGTCTCGCCCGGCACATCGTCAGCGCCAGTCGGTGGCCCATCCACCTGTCGGGTTGCACCGGGAATATCATCAGGAGACGGCCCTTCCGCCCTGCGTGTGGCGCCAGGAACATCGTTTGCAACATTCCCGCCCGGGACGCTGGCATCGACCTCTCGTATCGGGCCGGTGCCGCGATTTCCGCGTGCTTCATAGGCCGCACGATTGTTCGCGTTGATACGATTGAGAACCTCCGGATCGCCCAAGTCCGGCAAGGGCATGTCTTCTGTAAACCGTATGCCCCGGCGCAAGTTGCCGTCGGAGCCCATCTCCATGACGACCTCGCCTTTTTTCCAATGGTTTTCACCAAGACCTTTTTGGATTTCCTTCGCCTTGGTGTGCGGAAGACCGGCGGCTTCCATATCGGGAACAGCATTGAACTCATTGCCATGCTGTCCGGGGGCGCCACTGCGCTCCCAATAATTCGGCGGGTCTTTCTCACCGCTCCAGGCCCGCTTGAAGCGCTCCAGAAAGGAATAGGGTTTCTTAGGCTTGTCTAACCCCATCCATTGCTTCTTCAGTTTCTCATAGCGCTCGCCCGGACCGATAAAATCGTAAGGCGGCGAGCCCTCGCGGAAATAGACCGCATCGATATCGCCAGCGAAGGGCTTGTGCGCGCGCGTTCCATCAGCGTTCTCAACAACCGCGAATAGCTTACCCTCCTTCTCGACGACCTTTCCCCGCGTCACCAGGTCCTGGACGCTGTCGCGCTTTCCCACGAATTCCTTGGAACGCTCCTCGTAGCGCTCCCAAACCTCATCCCAATCGCCACCCGCGGCGGCAACGGCAACAGGGTCCGGACGTTGGGGCCTGAAATAACCGACCAATCCCTTGTCGGCCGGATTCGCGCCGAGAAACACATCCGCTGCGTTGATCGTCTTCGCCTTGATATCAACCGGCTTCGGCACAGCCGTGCCATCACGGATATGACGCATGGAATCGATGTTCGTGGTGCGTGCGCCGATGATGACGTTTTCCTTTCTGGCCAACTCCGCCATGTCATCGATCTGAGGGCCGGAATAACCGCTTCCAACATGCTTGCTGCGATCAATATGCCCGCCAGTCGGCACATCCCTGACATAGTCGACGGATTCCTGGAGGACCTCCCCTGGATCACCACCGCTGAGAATTCCTGGATGGTCGGACGCTTTTACCTGCGGAAGGTCGCCGACACGCGGAATGGTTCCGTGCGGGGACTGAGGCTTATGGTCAGGCTGGTGCGAGCCGAGTTGTCTGGTCAGTTCCTGAAGCGGCTCGTTCGTTGAACTCGGGGTTTCCTGGGCAATTGCCGTTCCATGCAAGTTGAGCAAACAGCCCGTCAGCAAAGCAAAACGCCGCAGCAGCAACAGCACAAAATCAACAAAATTCCGGATATCAATCCAAAGCCTGCTCATGCTCGCTATCCCAGTTGCCGGCGCGACAAGATCAGAAATTAATCCAAGATTTCCAAATCAAATGAACCGCTAACCCCGGTCACCTCACCTGAAGATTTCTTTGAACGCTGGCGTTGTTCTTGTGACAACTTCTTCTGCAATTCAAATGACGCTGCACCAGTTTGCTTCATGCCCTGATCTTTTTCAAATGCCCGGATCGCACCGCGCACCTGACGGCCAATCACGCCGTCGACCGGCCCGGGATCGTATCCAAGATTGGCAAGCAGGCGCTGTATCTCTTCAGGATCATGCAACGGCACACCGAACCCCTTTAATTTCTCAACCGCTTTTTCGTCGTCCAATGCCGCGGCCTTGCGATAGAAACCAATTGCCTTCTTGCGGTCCTTCGGGACGCCAATTCCCTGTTCATAGTGCCGGGCGAGCGCATTCCAGGCATGGGCGTTTCCATCATTGCCGGCCTGCGTCCTGAGTTTCAGCGCTTCGCCGATATTCTTCTCGAGACCTGTCCCGGACGCGTAGGCCAGCCGAGATTCACGATCGCTGGCCTGTGCCCCTGTTCACAGCTTGCTTGAACAAGCGGAAAGACTCAGCCGCGTCCTTTTTTACTCCCTCGCCGTTCGCGTATTTGATGGCCAGGTTCACCATTGCGTCGGCTGCCCCATCGCCGCCAGCAGCAATTGCCTTGCGATACCAACTGACCGCCGCCTCATGAAAGCTTGTTGCGGATATGGGAAGCCAGCGAGAGCTTTCCTGCCTCACGGAGCAATTGCTTACGTTCGTCCTCGCTCAGGCGGATCGAGAAAAGCTTCGCGACTTCTTTGCGCTTTCGCACAGGAGTCGGAACACCGGTCGACTTGCTGAAATCTGCCCTAAGACCATCCGGCACACGGTTCACCGTCATATCGACGGTCCCCGGCGTGCCGGTCCGCCGGGTGGAGTAATCCTCTGTTTTGGTTGGATGTTTTCAGCCTTGAGCCGGTTGTTCCGGTCTTCTGGAATTTGAAATACGGAGTTCGAAGTTTCTACATCGATGTCCGCCATTTCCATAATAACGAGCTGAGTTCGAACTCGCTAACGGCAGTTTCGGGCATTAGAATGCCAGCAGTTGGATCGTTTTCGTCCGACGGCTAATCCATTCCCATATCACGCCATGCGATTCCTGGATTCGGCACATTGCCGATTCCTGATTGGCTTGCTCCTGTCACCATGAAAAATGGCGCACAGGCAAACATGTGAAATTGCAGGACGCATCGGGAATGAGCGCAAATATCAATGCCACTCCACTTGGCAGCAGGCTGTTCTACTGGGTCGGGTTTGCGCTGATTGCCACACTGGCATGGCGCGCGCTTGTGCCGGCACATGAATGGCCATCGCCAAACGTGACCTACATGACCATGCTGTTCGATGCCGGTATGCTTGCAGGCCTCGTCGGCAGCTATGCGAAGGGGCGGTTCGAAGGAGCGGGCGCGCATGCCCTGTTCTGGCTGGGGCTGTTGTCCGGGATCGGCCTCTTCATCATTCGCATGACGAGCAGTCCTGCGTGGTCCAGCGGACATATCGTCAACACGCTGTCCTAGGTTTATCGCAGGCTTCTTCTGTATTCGCCGGGCGACACGCCATAGGCTTGCGCGAAGCTGCGGTAAAAGGTCGATTGGTTGTCGAAGCCGCAACTGAAGGCGACCTGTAGCACAGAAAGATGTGGGAGCTCCGAGAGCAGCCGTTTCGCCCGCTTGAGGCGTGCGTCACGTATGTGCCGCGCAACGCTGTACTTTGTTTCCTCGAAAATCGCATGTAGCCGGCGCACTGAAATGCCGAGATGGTTCGCCACCATCTGTGTGTCCAGCCACGGGTCGTGGCAATTGGTATCGATGAACCGCCTCGCCTGGAGCGCGCGGGCATTATTGAGCGAAGTGCTCAGTGAAGCGTGATCGGACGGGTGGAACCCATAGGTCATCGCGGCGAGGTGCGACAGGACCAGCAGTGCGCTCTCCGCTGTCGCGGAGGCCGGGTCTTTAAGTTCAATGAAGGCGTTCAGGCACGCAACCATCATGCTGCGAAGGCTGTTGTCGTGACCAATCAGCGATGGACGCATATTGGCGCTGTTGCCGAGGAAAGGCAGAAGATAGTCCTTCGGCACCCCGACAAGTGTCGTACTCAGTCTGCCGGGAAACTGGACCCTCGTCGGCTGGTCGCAGTCGAACATCAGGATCCGCCCGGCAGCGTCATTGTCGATGGAGTCGTAACCGGCGAAGGATTGCGAAAATGCACCTGCCTGAGTGACGCCCATGAATATGCAGTTGGATTTGCTGTCGGCGACTTCATGCTCGCCGCGCTCCAGCACGAAGTTCTCGAACTCGTAATGTGCCACGACACTGTTGGCGACCGGGCGTCCGGCGATCAGGGCCATGCCCTCGCTTGAGCGGTTGTCCAGTGACGAAAGCCTTATGGCAGGAAAGGGCGAGACCGTGATGGCGTCATTGACGTAAATGTCGTTGGGAAGCCTGGCGTCGCCATTCTGACGAGAATCGATGACGAACATTTATGAGTTCCGGTCAATCGCGATATGGCGCATTTTCTCATGGCTTCTGGGTCCGCGCATTTCCTGCATCGCGCAATCGCTTTCCCAAATTGTGCCGCAGGAAGAGCCGGCCTTGGTGTGACTTACTGAGCGACGTGGTTCCCAGCGCGGCGGAATTCGCCCGGCGTCATGCCAAAAAGATCCGTGAAACAACGATAGAAGGTGGAGTGGCTGTAAAAGCCGCAAGTGTAGGCCACTTCGAGCACGGTTTTTTGTGGGTTCAGCAGCAGCATCTCCCGTGCCCGCTCCAACCGCGCGCTAAGAATCTGGCGCGCCACGCTCGTACCTGTCGGCTCATAGAGCCCGTGAAGACGGCGCACCGAAACCCCGAGATGCGCTGCGATCATCTTCGCGTTGAGTGCGGGGTTGTGAAGGTTGCCCGTAATGAACTGGCTGACCTGAAACAGGCGAGCCTCCGAGAGCGAGCCGCGTATAGTCGCGTCATCGCCAGGATGCACGCCGCAAACGACTGCCAGCAGATGGGATATCACCTGAACCGCGCCTTCAGCAGCGGCCCCCTCGCTGTCGCGAAGGTTGAGGAATTCCCTGGTGCAAGCCAGCAGCATGCCGTGCAGTTCGTTGCCGGTGTCAATCAGGCGCGGGCGGACCTTGCTATGGCCGCCAAGATACGGATGAAGCCGTGCACGCGGCAGGACAACGGCGTGATACTCGACACCCCTTTGCGCCAGCGCCGTCCACTCGATATCGGCGTCGAATACCAGCAGATCGTCGGGACGTGCGGTGATTGCGGTATAGCGCTCGAAACTTGCTTCGATGTTGGAAACGCGCGGGCAGCCCAGGATGACAGCACCGGTCTCGTGTTCGGCGATCAGTTGCTCGGTGCGTTCGGCCTGATAGTTGTCGGTGATCTGCCGCCCAAGTACGGCGTCCGCGATTTGCCACCCTTCTGCGCGGCCGAAGAACGGTTGGGTGTCCGCACCGGGGCGCGTGACATCGGTGTAATAGAAGGAGTGACGGTTCTGGTCCGCCCAATAGGCAAAGCGTTCTTCCGGAGCGACATCGTCGCAATCAATGGCAAACACCCATGTCCCCCAACACCATTCCGATATGCACAAAATTGCATCTGTGGAATTTGCAAAAGGTGCCGATAATGTAGTCAGGCCTTGGCGCTTTTAAACTTTCATTTCGTGCCGTCCGGTTCCCAATTTCGGAACCCAACAGGCATCGTTAACCGGACATTAATCCGCTTTTCCTCCCCGAAAAGATGTTGCTGCGGCAAATCACATGGCAAATTTGCAACATTTCGAGCGCATTTGATGTTTGCGCGAGCAATGGCATTCAATGGGAAACGCCGCGGCCTGAACTGAGAGGACGCTGAAGGGCAACGCTGGCAGAACTCCGGAAGCACCGAATCCGGTCATGACAATCATGACGCGGGTTTGAGTTTTTAGAACCGGGGGTCTTCAAGTTGCCCAAATTCGCCAGCGTTCAATCGCGTGACAAGGCTATCCGCGCGCCGCGCCGCCTCGCGCAGCTTCTGCTTGCCAGCACGGCGCTGGTCACGATTTCCGCCTCCGCTGCGCTCGCCGCCGAAGCCTGGCTAGGCACGGTGGACACGGACTGGTCCAACCCCGCCAACTGGGTCAGCGCGGTTCCGGTTAATACCGACCTTGTCCAAATCGACGGCACGTTTTCGTCCATCGCACCGGCAATCGGTTCAGGCGTCATTGCGCAAGCGAATATCATCACCATCGCTTTTACAACAGCCGGCTCGCTCTATATCCAACCCGGTGGCGCGCTCAACGCAAACAACATGACAGTTGCCAGTGCGGGCGGTTTTGCCGGCTTGTTCAACGTTACCGGCGATATCAACTCAGCCGCAACGGCCACAATAACCAACACGCTCAGGATCGGCACAAACGGTAACGGCTTCTCGAACATCCTTTCCGGCGGTCAGGTCAGTGCCAATGATATCTTTATCGGCGAACTGACGGGCGGCACCGGCACCGTCACGGTTGACGGCACGAATTCGCTCCTCAACGCCACCAACCAGATGATTGTGGGTGGCCAGGGCACAGGCATTCTCAATATCACCAACAGCGCGCATGCCGGCGCGGACACCGCGAGCGGTGAAGTCATTGTCGGCGGTGGAGCGTCCGGCACCGGCACCATCAATGTGAACTCGGGCGCACTGCTGCAAGGGTTCAACCTGACTGTCGGTGGCGCGTCGGGAGCCCAGGGCACCGTCGATGTCGATGCGGCGACGGCAACCATTACCAACAACACGTATGTCGGCAGTATCGGCACAGGTTTTTTTCACGTCAGCAACGGCGGCTTGTTTTCCTCCGATGCGCTGTATGTGGGCTATAACGGCGGTACCGGAACGATGACGGTCGACGGCATGACGTCGTCGGCAACGATCACCGACACCTTCATCGCCAACAGTGGCGGCGGATCGCTTTCGATTATCAATGGCGCGTCATTTGCCACCGGATCGACCGGCGGAATTGGCGTCGGCATACAATCGGGTACGGACGGCTTGCTGACGATTGCCAGCGGCGGCGGCGCGACGAGCGGGGCCGGTGTCCTGGGCTCCATGTCCGGCAGCTTCGGGGCGGCGAGCGTCGATGGAGCGGGTTCGACCTGGACGCTGACCAGCGGTCTTGTCATCGGCGATGCCGGTGGTGGCACCCTGTCTGTCCTCAATGGCGGCGTCGTCACCAATTCCGGTGCAGTCAGTGGTGCCGGCGTGCAGGCGACCGGCAACGGCACGGTGCTGATTTCCGGCGCCAATTCAGCCTTCAACAACACTAACGCCTCAAGTATTTTCGGCATCGGCGTCGATGGCACCGGCGTAACAACAGTTGCCAACGATGGCGCGCTCTCCGCCAACAGCATCCAGATCGCCCTTAACTCGGGTTCGTCCGGAACGCTGAATATCGGCGCGGATTCATCAAGCTCGGCAGCAGCGGCGGGCGATGTCACCGCACCGACGATCAATTTCGGATCTGGCTTTGGCGCAGTGGTCTTCAACCACACGGAGACGAACTACAGCTTCGCGTCGCAATTCACCAATGCGCTCGCCAACACAGCATCCATTTCACAGATGTCGGGCCATACCATCCTGACCGGAAACTCGTCTTCATTCAGCGGCACGACGACGGTTTCCGGTGGCACGCTTTCGGTCAACGGGTCGCTCGGCGGCACAATCAACGTCACCGGCGGCAGCCTCGGCGGCTCGGGCACGATCGGCAGCACGACGATCGGTTCCGGCGGTGATCTCGCGCCCGGTAATTCCATCGGCACACTCGCCGTATCCAGTGTCACCTTCGATCCCGGCTCGACCTACACGGTCGAGCTCAACGATGCGGGAAATACAGCTGGTATTAACAACGATCTGCTCAGCGCCACTGGCACCGTCACGATCAATGGCGGCACGGTGCATGTCACGCCCGTTAATGGAACCGACAATGGTCTGAGCTACTTCGCCACGAGCTACATGATCGTGACGGCGGCTGGTGGTGTAACCGGAACCTTCGACGGCGTCACGGACGACTATGCCTATCTGAGCTTCGGGCTCAGCTATGACGCCAACAATGTCTACCTCAATTCCACCATGTCGAACTTCTGCCTACCCGGTATGACAGCGAACCAGTGCGCCACAGGGAGCGCTGTTCAGAGCATCGGTTCCGGCAGCCTCTACGCTGCGGTATCGGGGCTTTCCACAGCGGAAGCCGCCACGGCAAGCGATATGCTGTCCGGCGAGATCCACGCCTCCGCAAAGTCGGCCCTGATCGAGGACAGCCGCTTCCTGCGTGAAGCGGCCCTTGGCCGTATTCGTCAGGTTTTTGCGCTAAAGGGAGATACCCAAGGCACAGGCGTCTGGGTACAGGGCTTCGGCGCATACGCACACACCAATGGCGATGGCAATGCCGCAGCGCTGTCCCATGCCACCGGCGGAATCTTCGCCGGAGCCGATGGTTCACCTGTCGAAAATTGGACGTTTGGTATGCTCGCCGGCTTGAGCCATACCGGCTTTGATGCCGATGGCCGTAGCTCTTCGGGTTCGGCCACGAGTTATCATCTCGGCGCATACGGCGGCACGCAGTGGGATGCCTTCGGCCTGCGTTTCGGTGGCGCCTACACCTGGCACAGCATCGATGTCGATCGGACCGTTGCCTTTACCGGCTTCGCCGACAGCCTCTCTTCGGATTATCAGGCCGGCACGGGACAAGTCTTCGCCGAGTTCGGCTACAGGACGGATATCGAGAGAAGCCAGTTCGAGCCCTTCGCCAACGTAGCCTGGGTCAGCCACACGACCGATGGCTTCAGCGAGAGCGGTGGAGCTGCAGCCTTGACCGGTCGGGGCGACACGATGGACACGGCCTTCACGACAATAGGCCTGCGTGGTGCCACCGAACTTGCGATGGGTGGTAACGCTGTGACGCAGCTGACCGGTATGGTCGGCTGGCGGCATGCGTTCGAGGACATCACACCAACCTCCACGCATGCCTTTGCCGGCAGCACGCCGTTTACGATTTCGGGCGTGCCGATTGCCGAGGATGCGCTGGTGCTCGAAGCCGGTCTTGAAGGCAGCATCTCACCTGAGACGACATTCGGCGTGCGCTATTCCGGCCAGATCGGGTCAGGCATTTCAGATCATGCCATCAAGGCCGACCTCGCATCGAAGTTCTAGACGCAGGCGGATGGAAGATTCGGCATGGGCGTGACGGCTTCAAGCAAACAGCGACTGAAGATGTTTGCACTTTCAGCGGCCGCATACTGGCTGATCATTGCCGGGGCATCAGCCGCTCAGGATGTTTCCCTGCCCGGCGGTGCGGCGTCGCTCAATGAGGCGCATGGTGACTGGACCGTAGCTTGCGTCGTGCGTCCCGATGCGCAAGGCACGAAAGTCAAACAATGCGCATTCGTGCAGGAACAGTTCCAGCTAAAGGATGGTCAGTCGCAAGCCCGCCAGCGTGTCATGCGCGTTGAGTTGCGGCCGGAGAAGGGCGGCGTGAAAGGTTTCCTCGTCCTGCCCTTCGGGCTCGATCTGGCGTCTGGTGTCACCTATCAGCTCGACGAAGGCAAGCCGGGCGGCGTGCAGCATTTCCGGACATGCCTGCCATTTGGATGCCTTGTCGATATCGATTTCGACGCGAAAACAGTGGAGGCGCTGAAGTCCGGCAAGGCACTGAAGGTTCAAGCGAAGGCCGATGGCGGACAGGACATGACGCTAGCCATCTCGCTTGCCGGATTCTCAAGTGCTTATGAACGTGCAACTGCCCTGAAGGGGGCATAGAATTTCTACTGCGGAGTTTCGCAGACAATCTTCATTCACCTACCGGCGCGAAGGACCGTGCTTTTTGCGTATTCTGTTGCCTCTGAATAGCTGTATGGCATCCTCACTCTCATTAATTTCGGCCCTTGTTCTCGAGAACTCGGCAGCAAGCTCATCCCTGATCGGAAACGCGACTGGCGGATGCGAGATTCTTCCCAGTGTCGGGCTTCGATCCTGTCTTTGAGGGCCTGCCGTTCTTTGCGTTGGCGGTCGACCAGAGTGCGCCGCTCGTTGCGGAGGTCTTGATGCCGATCCATTTGGGTAGAGCGTAGGCTTCACCCTGCGTGTCGATGGCGACAAATCCGCGTCTGTCCCCTCTGGCCAGCCGGTAGCCGCGCTCTTCAAGCGCCTTGGTGAATGCAGCCTTGTTGTCCGAGATAGCCCACGCATGTTGAAGGCTGTCTTGATTGTGCGTGGGGCCTTGTCCTGGCGCTTGGCCTGTTGCCATTGTTCCAGAGTGAAGTTGCGGGGATCACTCCCTTCGCTTTGGGTAAGCCCCCTTGGCATTCTTCGGGGGATTTGGGGAAAGCGAGAAGAGATATTGTTTGCATCTGGTGCCACGGCTGATGGCGTAGGCTTCATCAAGGGCGCCGCGCAAATCCCGCGCAACAAAGCCACGCATGTCGTGGAGTTCTAAGTTTCTACATCGATGTCCGCCATTCTTTCTCTTCACGCTGTCGCGGTCTTCGACTGCTTCGCTCCAGAGGGGACGGCCAAAAAGTTGGCCGGTCGCGCAGTCGCGCTCCGGTTCGGGCCGTGTCCGAATGTGTTTCTTAGTCGATCACGCATAGTTGGCTTTTCTACCAGGCCAGATAGACCGTCTGCGTGAAGTCGGCCTGCTGCAGCGGGTTGAAGAAGGTCACTTCGCGGGCCTCCACATCGCTGAAAACCGCTTCGAGTGTGCGGACGAAGCCCGCGTCGGGCCGGTCGTTCGACCATAGTGCGAAGACGCCGCCGGGGTTTAGCCGGCGGGTAAAACGGCGCAGGCTTTCAGGCTGATAAAATGCCGCATTGGCCGGATTAAGCAGGAATTCCGGCGAATGGTCGATGTCGACAAGGATTGCGTCGTGCCGCCGGCCGGGCTGACCGGGATCGAAGCCTTCATCCGATACGGTGGCGGCGAAGAAATCCTTCAGCACGAAGCGGCATCGCGGATCGCCGCTCAGTTCGGCTCCAAGCGGCAGCAAGCCCGTCTCGTGCCAGTCGATAACCGCTTGCAGCGTTTCGATCACGATCAGCGATTTGACGCGTTCGCTTTGAAGCACGGCCTGCGCGGTATAGCCCAGGCCCAGTCCGCCGACGACAACGTCGAGATTTTCGCCCGCGCACAGGTCGAGCCCCATTTCGGCGAGCGCGATCTCCGAGGCCGTGAAGGCGCTCGTCATGAGGAATTCGTCGCCGAGCTTGATCTCGTAGACATCTTCGTGCGAACCGGGGAGCCGCCGCCGGCGCAGGCTTACGGCGCCGATCGGGGTCGCGCGGAAATCCAGTTCCTCGAAATTGATGCTCATCGGTTTCCCTTTTTCTCATGCTATCAGCCGATGCGCTGCTTTACGAATTTCGCCCGGTAACGAAGGACGTTGGTCAGGAACCCGATGGAACAGCGAGATGCGTCAGATTTCGATACGGTCATTCTCGGGGCCGGCGCCGCGGGCATGATGTGCGCGGCGCATGCGGGAGCCAAGGGCGGCCGCGTGCTCGTGGTCGATCACGCCAAGGCGCCGGGCGAGAAAATCCGCATCTCCGGCGGTGGCCGCTGCAATTTCACCAATCTCGACGTGCGCGCCGACAGGTTCATCTCGGCCAATCCGCATTTCGCCAAGTCGGCCCTGAGCCGCTACACCCAGCACGACTTCATCGCGCTGGTTCGGTCGCACGGCATTCCTTTCCACGAGAAGACGTTGGGTCAGCTGTTTTGCGATACCTCTGCGAAAGACATCATCGCGATGCTGCTCACCGAAATGGAACGCGCCGGTGCGAGGCTGTGGCTAAACGCGACGCTTGAATCGCTGCAGAAAACCGAACGCGGTTTCGCGCTCCGGATTGCCAAGGAGGGCCGGACGCGTGGCCTGACGTGCCGGAATTTCGTGGTGGCCTGCGGCGGCAAGTCGATCCCGAAGATGGGTGCGACGGGGTTCGGATACCGGATCGCTCAGCAGTTCGGCCACGCCGTGACGGAGACCCGCCCCGGCCTCGTGCCGCTGACGTTCGGACCCGATGAGCTGGCCGGCTCCCAGGCTCTGGCAGGGGTGGCCCGCGACGCGCGCGTCTCGTGTAACGGCACCACGTTCGACGAGGCGATCCTGTTCACGCACAGAGGCCTTTCGGGGCCGGCGATCCTGCAGATTTCGTCCTACTGGCGCGAAGGACAGTCCATCAGCGTCGACCTCGCTCCGGGAACGAATGTGCTGGATGCGCTAAAAGGGAAACGCGCGCGCGAAGGCCGCAAGAACGCCTCCACCGTGTTGTCGGATATACTGCCCAAGCGGCTGGCTTCGGAAATTTCGGAACGCTCCGGGCTCAAGGGAAATCTCGCCGACATGAACGACAAGGCGCTGGCCCGTCTTGGCGATGCGATAAACCGCTGGCGGGTGCAGCCAACGGGCACGGAAGGCTACAGGACGGCGGAAGTGACGCTGGGCGGTGTCGATACCGCCGGGCTGAACTCCCGCACGATGGAATCGAAAACCGTTCCCGGCCTCTACGTCATCGGCGAGGCCGTCGACGTAACCGGCTGGCTGGGGGGATATAATTTCCAGTGGGCCTGGTCGTCGGGCTGGGCGGCGGGGACGGCAATCGCGGGGTAAAGCCCTGGTCCTCCGGGCGCCTGCCGCGTCATTCCGATATACTCGGCGGGTAGGTCGATTCGGGTGGTTTGGTATTTTGCGGCTTGTAGTTTTCACCGATCTGGACGGAACGCTTCTCGACCACGCCAGCTATTCCCATGAGGCTGCCGAACCAGCGCTTGGGTTGCTTCGCAAGCTGGGTATCCCGCTGATCCTCGCCAGCAGCAAGACGGCAGCGGAGATCGCTCCGCTGCATCGCGCGCTTCATCTCGAAGACTGGCCGGCGATCGTCGAGAACGGCGCCGGCGTGTTCGATCCCGCATCGTCAGGCGAAAGCGACGCTTCGGAATATCTGCGCATCAGGCGGGCGCTGGCGTGCCTGCCGGAAGACCTGTCGGAACACTATCGCGGCTTCGGGCAGATGACCGACCATGAGGTGTCGGACATCACCGGCCTTTCGCCCGGCGAGGCGCGGCTTGCGCGCTTGCGCCACCATTCCGAACCGGGACTCTGGACCGGCAGCGATGCCGGTCTTCAGCGGTTTCTGGACGCATTGAAGGAACAAGGCGTTTCCGCCCGGCGAGGCGGACGTTTCCTGACGCTGTCGCTTGGCCGCACCAAGGCGCAGGCCATGGCCGACGTGATTGAATTGCTGAAGCCAGAGACAACGGTTGCGCTGGGCGATGCGCCGAACGACGCTGAAATGCTGGAGGCCGCGGACATCGGCGTCATCGTGCGCAACGATCACGGCACTCCCCTGCCGGAACTTGATGGCGAGGCGGCCGGGCGCATCCGCCGCACCGTATTGCCGGGGCCTGAGGGTTGGAACGAAGCGATAATGCGGATAGTTCAAGAGCTGGGATTGAATTAAGGGCGGTGACGACATGGCGGACTTCCATCAGAACGGACATATCGCGCAATTTCACAATCTGCGATGCCGCCCGATGGAGGAACTGGTCTACGAACTGGAGACCTTTTCGCAGACCCGCAAGATTTCACTGATCCTCCCGTCGCTCTATTCCGAGCTGGAAGGCCCCGCGCTTTCCGACATCATCGCGGAGCTTTCCAAGGTCACCTACCTGCACCGGATCATCATCGGGCTCGACCGGGCCGATGAGAAACAGTTCCGCATGGCGCAGTCGTTCTTTTCCGATCTGCCGCAGAACCACGTGATCCTGTGGAACGATTCGCCCCGCATGAAAGCCTTCGACGCGAAGCTCGCCGAACTTGGCCTTGCCGCGCCCGAGCCGGGCAAGGGCAAGAACGTCTGGACCTGCATCGGATACATGATCGCCTGCGGCGATACTTCCGTGGTGGCGATCCACGATTGCGATATCCTGACCTACGAACGCGACATGCTGGCGCGGCTGGTCTATCCGGTGGCCAACCCGGAGTTTTCCTATCAGCTTTCCAAAGGTTTCTATCCGCGCGTCGGCGGCGGAAAACTCAATGGGCGCGTCACGCGTCTGCTTGTCAGCCCGCTGCTGATCGCGCTGAAGAAGGTCATCGGCGACCGTGACTACATCGATTACCTGCGCAGCTTCCGCTATCCGCTGTCGGGCGAGTTCGCGCTGCGAACCTACACATTGCCGGATTTGCGCATCCCCTCCGACTGGGGGCTGGAGATCGGCGTTCTCTCCGAGGCCTGGCGCAACATGGGGCCGCATTCGGTTTGCCAGGTCGAAATCGCCGATGCCTATGACCACAAGCATCAGGATGTCAGCGAGGAGGACGCCAGGGGCGGCCTGAACCGCATGTCGGTGGATATCTGCAAGGCAATCTTCCGCAAGCTCGCCACGGATGGAACCGTGTTCACGCCGAGCATTTTCCGCACGCTGAAGGCGACCTATTACCGCTATGCGCTCGACATGCTCGAGTATTATGCCAACGATGCCAGGATGAACGGGCTCGCGCTCGACCGGCATGTTGAAGAGCAGACCATCGAGCTGTTTGCCGAGAATATCATCCGGGCGGGTCAGCTTTTCCTTGAAAATCCGCGCGAGACGCCGTTCATCCCGAACTGGAGCCGGGTCAACGCGGCAGCCCCCGAACTGCTTTCGGAGCTGCGTTCAGCCGTGGCTGAAGATGCTGACGAATATGGGCCGCTGCCTTTCAAGAGCTGAGTTTACGAGCATTTCCCGGCCGCAATCGCGGACGGAAAACCGGGGACCACTTTTCCTGCGATTGCTTAGTGCTGATTGGTGATCCAGCGGCACTGGTAGGGTTCAAGGGTCAGAATGTTCTGCTGCGGGGTGATGCGCTCGCCGGAAATCAGATCGACCCAGTCTTCTTCGTCGATCAGGTTCAGCGTTGATTTCGGTATCCCGATCGTGTCGCCGCTCACGTTATGGAGTGCGAAGATCGATTGCGCGCGGTCCAGTGACTGCCGCCATATCGCGAACACCCGGTCATCCATGTTGAGCGTGAATTGCGTCGCATTGGGATGGAATGCCGGCTGCCGTGCGCGAAGTTTCAGCCGCTGCGACAGGGCCGAAAGAACGCGTGCCTGATCGGAGCCGGGGTCCGCCAGCTGCTTGCGCAGGGCCGGATAATCCCAGCGGTGACGGTTGATCGCTCGGTTCATGCCGCGGCGCTCCACCGCCTCGTGGTCGTTCGGCGTTGCCAGCATGGAATGGATGTAGAAGGCGGGAATTCCCTCCAGCGACATGACAATGGTTTGCGAACACAGGAAGCGGGCGATGTGGTGTCCGTCCTCGCCCTTGAAAGTCCGCGCCATGGCCGAGAAGAACGATGTGTTGAGTTCGTAGACGGACTCACCGCCCCCCGGCAGCGCGCGCATTGATACAAGTCCGCCCGCGGCCCTGACCGTTTCGATCATGCGGGCAATCTCAGCATCGTTCAGCAGACCTTCCGCCGGGCGCATGCCGATGCCATCGTGGCTGGCGGTGAAATTGACGTAGGCGCAGCCCAGCGGCGCCGGAGGCATGGCGCGCTGCCACTCGCAAAGATGTTGCGCGGAGCCCGACATCATCGCGTGCAGGATGAGCGGCGGCAGCGGGAAATTGTAGATCGAGTGCGCTTCGTTGCGCTTGCCGAAATAGCTCAGGTTTTCCTTTTTCGGCACGTTGGTTTCAGTCAGCAGTATGATTGTTTCCGAAGCGAAGTCGGCGAGCAGGCGCAGAAGCTGGACGATCGCATGGGTCTGCGGCAGGTGGATGCAGGTTGTGCCCGGCTCCTTCCACAGGAAAGCGACCGCGTCGAGCCGTATGACGCGCACGCCCTTGTCGACGTGAAGCCTGATGATGCGGATCATCTCGAGCAGGACTTCGGGATTGCTGAAGTCGAGATCGATCTGGTCGTGGCTGAAGGTGCACCATACGCTGCGTGTGCCGCTGGAGGTTTCGACCGCCTGCAAAAGCGGTGTGGTGCGCGGGCGCACGACAGCGGACAGATCGTCCTGAGGCGAGGCCTCGCGGAAGAAGCGGTCGTAAGGGGCTTCGCCGCGGCGATAGGCGTTGAACCAGATTCCCTGGCTGGAGACGTGATTCAGAACCAGGTCCGACATCAGATGGAACGAGCCGCCGATCCGGGTGATGTCTTCCCAATTGCCGAGCGAAGGATTGACCTTGCGGTAGTCGGTCACCGCGAACCCGTCATCGGAGGTGAAGGGGAAGAACGGCAGGATATGCACCCCGTTCACAACCCCCTTCATATGCTCCAGCAGGAAATCGCGAAGCAGGTCGAGCGGTTTGTAAACGCCATCGATGATCGAATCGCCGTAGGTGATCAGCAGGGCGTCGCGCTGCGACCAAAGCTTGTTTCCCGGCTTGCGCGGACGATGCCGCAGGCTCGTGCCCTCGGGCCAGAACGCGGCCAGAACCTCTGCGGCAAGATCCCGGCCCTGCTGTCCGGGATAGATGCGCGCGAGCAGTTCTGCGAGCCGCAGCTTGAGCGTTGCAGGCGTCTTCGGCATGGATTTTAACGCGCCCCGGGAAAACTGAGAAAACCATCCCGATTGCTGCAACGATCCGGGCTTTTGTCAATTGCATGACAGGAAATCGCGTCAAAAAGCATTAAACGGCTGGCATAATCAACACTTACGCCCGCCGCAGCGCATGTCTGACCGGCATAATCATCAAACCGCAATGCGGTTTCCCCGCTCCATAGTCGCGGCTGAAAAACATGGAGCGATCAATGCCAAGCCTGCTTTCAAAATACGCCACACCCTTAATCACGGGCCTTTTCCTCGTTTCCCTGGTTTCGGGGATCTCGCTGTTCTTTCATGTCGGCCCGGCCGGTTTTCACGGCATGCATGAATGGCTCAGCATGGTTCTGATCGCGCCTTTCGTCCTCCATGTCTGGAAGAACTGGAAACCCCTGCTGAACTATCTGCGCCGTGCGCCAATGGCGATAGCGCTGGCCATATCGATTGCGGCATCGGTGCCGTTTCTCTATCCGGGTCCAAGCCGGGAGGGCGGTCCGCCCCAGTTCGCATTGGCCCGCCTCGTCATGAAAAGTTCGCTCGCCGATGTTGCTCCGGCTCTCGGCATGAGCGCTGACGATCTAACCGCAAGGCTCGCCGGTGCCGGCTTCATCGTCACCGGGCAGGAACAGGCGCTGAGCGATATCGCGGCGGCTTCGGGCAAAACCGACGCGGAACTGGCCGCCACGCTGGTGGGACGGTGATGGTGGTGTAGCGCCTATAGCGGCAGCACATCGACGGATTGCGTCGTCTTGTGATCGCCGTAGATGCGCATCTGGCCGCGCACGGGCGCAATGTCGGAGTAATCGCGGCCACGGGCGACGACGATGTGATCGGTGCCGACATCGGCCGCGTTGGTCGGATCGTATTCGATCCAGCCCATATCGGCGCCGCACCATGCCCGCACCCAGGCATGCATGGCGTCCGCGCCTTCCATCCGGGGCTGGCCGGGTGGCGGCACCGTGCGCAGGAAACCGCTGACATAGCCTGCCGGGATGCCGACCGAGCGCAGGCAGGAAATCATGATGTGGGAGAAATCCTGGCAAACGCCGCGCCGGGCCGCGAAAGCGTCGTCCATGGGTGTGTCGACCAGCGTCGCCTCGGGATCGTAAGCCAGTTCCTTGTTGAGGATTTCCCCGATTGTCCTGACCGCCGAGAAGACGGTTTGTCTGCCGCTCAGGTGTTCATGCGCGAAAGCCGCCGTCGCAAGGCTTTGCGGCACACGCGGCGAGGGTCCGAGAAAATGATGCGGTGCGAGCGGGCCAAGGTTCATCTGCGCGCGGATATCGCTTCCGATGCGCTCGAGCGGCGGCGATATGTCGAGCGGCGTGCTCTGCTCATAGCGCTCCACGCGGGCATGCATGTTGAAGTCGATGTCCTCGTGGGTGTGCAGAAACGCGATCTGGGAGAACCGGTTCCAGAAGAAATCCATGCCGCTTGTCAGTTCGTCGGGGCGCGGATGAATGTCGAGGTTGCCGGCAATGAGCCGCTGCTCGCCGGGCAGATCGGCCGGCAGCAGGCGCACCATGTGCCGGCTTGAATCGGCGGCATTGTCATAGTCGTAGCTGATACGGAGCGAGATGTCGTACAGCATGGCTACCGCAGATATTTCGCGCTGATCAGATCCGACAGTTCCGCAATTTCGCCGCCGAGGCTGTTCAGGTCGTTGCTGCCAAGCCCCTCGGGTGTCTGCAACGCGAGCCCGGATGTTGCCTGCAGAAGGCCGCGCTGAAGCGGCGACAATTGGCGGTGTTCCTCGGAGCCGGGCAACTGGCGGACATGCTCGGTGATCTCGTTGAGCTGATAGATGATCGAACGCGGGTTCAGCGGATCAAGTCCCAGCAGGTCGATCACCGTGTCCCGCGCCGTTGCCACCGTGTAGCGGCGCCGGTGCGTCATCGCGCTGTCAGCGACCTCGATGGCGAGATCGAGGGCTCCGTCGGGGGCTTTCTTGTCGGCGAAATGGGCCAGCAGGGACGTCAGGGAGGCCGCGCGTTCAAGCGCCCGCCCGATGCTCAGGAAACGCCAGCCGGTAAGCCTGTACATGTTTTCGTGCACGAGGCCGGAGAAGCCGGAAATCTTGCGAAGCAGCACGCGCATGGCCTGTGCGGCGTCGCCACCCGGCTGCGCGGTCTGGCGCATCTTCGCGGTTGTGCGCGACAGGTCGGCCAGCGCCATCCAGCCGTCCATCGAGAAGCGGTCGCGTACATGGCCGGCAGCCGTTGTGGCCGATGCCAGCATCGCCGAAAGACCGACCGGGATGCCGTCCTCGGGGTCGCAGTCGCGATTGGCGAGATAGTCCGCCAGATAGGCGAGCAGCGGCGTATCATGGGAGGGGGCGTCGTCCAGCCGGAGATTGTAGGCGCGCAGCAGACGGATCGAATACTCGAAGCGTTCTACGTAGCGCCCGAGCCAGAACAGGTTATCGGCCGCGCGGCTCGGCAGGACGCCCGGCTGCTGACGCACGAACGACTGCGCCGGCGTCGACAGCATCGTTTCTTTCTCGGCCGGGCCGGGGTTGACGACCCAGACATCGGCGGCGGAACCGCCGCTCTGCATCGTCAGCGCAAGACTGCTGCCGGAGTGGCCGATGCGGGCATAGCCCCCCGGCATGACGCGCCAGCCGTCGGGCGTGCGGGCCATGAACACGCGCAGGCTCATGGGCCGTGGTGTCAGCATGCCGTCTTCCAGAACCGGTGTGGTCGACAGGTTGACCGCCTCCTGTCCGACAAGCTGGCCGGCGCCATGCTCGATCCATGCCATCAGTGATTCATGCATCTCGCGATCGAATGTGCCGCCGATAGCGGACACATCGTCCTGATCGAACAGCAGCCGCGTGGCATAGGCGTTGCCGATGCTCATAGCCTGCGCGTTGGCCTTGACGTGTTCGCGCTCACGCTGCTGGCCGCACCACCAGGTGGCGATGTTCGGCATCAGAAGCGGTTCGCCCAGCAGGGCTTCGCTGATGCGCGGCAGGAAGGCGAGAAAGGCGCGGGTTTCGAGAATGCCGGATCCGAGCGCATTGACCATGGTCACGCTGCCCGAGCGGATCGCATCCAGCAGACCGGGCGTCCCGAGCCGTGATGCCTCGTCCAGTTCGAGCGGGTCGGCCCATGCCGCATCGAGCCTGCGCCACAGCACGCTGATCGGCTTCAGGCCGGCGACGGTGCGTACCATCAGCTCGCCGTTACGCACCGTCAGGTCTTCGCCTTCGAGCAGATTGAAGCCGAGGTAGCGGGCGATATAGGCGTGTTCGTAGTAGGTGTCGTTGAGCGGTCCCGGTGTCAGGATGCCGACGCGGCTGCCATCGTTCTGGCGCAGGCCTAAAAGCGCGTCGCGGAAGATACGGAAGAATCCGGCGAGCCGCTGCACGCCGGTCTGGGCATAGAGCTCGTTGAAGACCCGCGTTGTGGCGATGCGGTTTTCCAGTGCAAAGCCCGCCCCGGACGGGGCTTGCGTTCTGTCTCCGAGCACCCACCACCGTCCCATTGGCCCGCGTCCGATGTCGAAGGCGAGGAAGTGCAGGAAATGCCCGAGACGCGGCTGGATGCCGACCAGCGGGCGCAGCCATTCGGGATTGTTGGCAACCAGTTCCGCCGGCAGATGTCCTTCGGATACGAGCCGGCCCGGTCCGTAGAGATCGGCGACGACGCGTTCCAGCAGATCGGCGCGCTGTACGAGACCGGCGCTGATCTGCGACCATTCCTCGCCAGAGATCAGGACGGGCACGTGGCTCAGCGGCCAGTCGCGTTCGGAAACGTCGTCTGGGCCATATTGCCTGTAATAGACGCCGGAATCGCGCAGGTACTGATCCGCGCGCGCGGTGCGCGCATCGATCTCCTCGCCGCTCATCTGCGCCAGCGCATTCAGCAGCGGCGTCCAGACCGGCCGGATACTGCCGTCGGTCAGAAACATTTCGTCCGAAACGCCGGGCAAAGTCCGGTAGCCGGAAACGAGCCGATTCACAGCATCGGCATTCAGGGCTTCGCCGCTCAGCGACATGAAATCTTATCCGACTTCTCAGTATCCGGGCATGCGCCTGAGGTCGAGGGTCGTGGGAAACTCCGGATGCGGCGTTTCCGGCGGCGGCGCGTATGGTCCCGGAGTATGGCCGTGGGCCTCGAATCGCGCAAGACGGCGCGCCTCGGCTTCGTTGCCGTTTACGGGGAACGTTTCGTAGTTGCGCCCGCCGGGATGGGCGACGTGATAGACGCAACCGCCAAGCGCCCGGCCCGACCACGTGTCGTAGACATCGAGTGTCAGTGGTGCGTTGACAGGTAGAACCGGGTGCAGCGCCAGCGAGGGCTGCCATGCCTTGAAGCGGACGCCGGCGACGGCGACGCCGTTCGTGCTCGTCTTGCGCAGGGGCACGCGGCGCCCGTTGCAGGTGACGGCATAGCGGTCGGTGTCGTCGCCGGTCAGCTTCACCTGCAGACGTTCCACCGAACTGTCGGTGTAGCGCACCGTTCCCCCGATTGCGCCGGTCTCGCCGAGCACATGCCAGGGCTCCAGAGCCTGGCGCAGTTCCAGATGCACGCCTTCGTATTCGGCTTCACCGCAGAAGGGGAAGCGGAATTCCGCCTGCGCCTCGTACCACTCGGGGCGGAAATTAAAGCCGTGCTCGCCGAGGTCGCGCAGCACGTCGAGGAAATCCTCCCAGATGAAATGCGGCAGCATGAAACGGTCGTTCAGCGCGGTGCCCCAGCGGCTCAGCTTGCCGCCGATCGGGTTTTGCCACATGCGCGCGATCAGGGCGCGGACCAGAACCTGCTGAGCGAGGTTCATGCGCGGGTTCGGCGGCATCTCAAAGCCGCGGAATTCGACAAGGCCAAGACGCCCTGTCGGCCCGTCGGGCGAGAACAGCTTGTCGATGCAAATCTCGGAGCGATGGGTGTTGCCGGTGACGTCGACCAGAATGTTGCGCAACAACCGGTCGACCAGCCATGGCTGTGGCGGCTCGCCCTCGCCGGGCGCCGGGATCTGCGACAGGGCGATCTCAAGCTCATAAAGCGAATCATGGCGCGCTTCGTCGATGCGCGGAGCCTGGCTGGTCGGGCCGATGAAAAGCCCCGAGAACAGGTAGGACAGGCTCGGGTGACGCTCCCAGTGCAGGATCAGGCTTTTCAGCAGGTCCGGGCGGCGCAGGAACGGGCTGTCCATAGGCGTCTCGCCGCCGACGACCACATGGTTGCCGCCGCCGGTGCCTGTGTGCTTGCCGTCGATCATGAACTTGTCGGCGCCGAGCCGGCACTGACGGGCTTCCTCGTAGACGGCCTCCGCCGTGGCGACGCATTCGTCCCAGTTCGCGGCGGGATGAATGTTCACTTCGATGACGCCGGGATCGGGCGCGACGCGGATAACATTTACGCGCGGATCGTGCGGCGGTGCGTAGCCTTCGATATGCACCGGCAGGCCGAGCTTCTTAGCGGCCTTTTCCGCCGCGCCTATGAGCTCCAGATAATCCTCGACGCGTTCGACCGGTGGCATGAACACGCACAGATGCCCGTCGCGCGGTTCAACCGAAAGGGCGGTGCGGACATGTCCGTCGAGTTCGCCCAGCTTCTGCTCCACACGGTTCTGTCCCGGCTCGACGGCGGTGAAGGAGGCCACCTGCTGAGTGTGCTCGTCGCCGCCTGACTGTTCGTGGATCGGCGCGGGCTCGGGAAGCTCGCCGCGTTCCTCGAACGGATCGGCGGAATTCAGATAGGGAAACTGTGTCGGCGGGATGTGGGGCAGCGTGCCGAGCGGAAGGCGGTAGCCAACGGGGCTGTCGCCAGGCACAAGGAACAGGTTGCCGCGCCGAGTCTTCCAGACCTCGGACATCCAGCCCTTGCCGCTGGCTTTCGACTGCCATCGCTGGATCGGCAGAACGTAGCCCGACGGTTCGGTCAACCCGCGCGCGAAGACGGTCGCGATGCGGTGGCGTTCTTCCGGATCCTTCAGCTTGGAGTTCTGCGGCGTGACGTTCTCGGGCAGGCTCGCTTCCTTGATGATCCATTCGGCGGGATCCTCGAAAGCCGGGGCGACGTAATCGGGCTTGACGCCGAGTTCGCTGGCAATCTCCTTGAGCAGGGTCTCGGCCTTTTCGGGCGTCGGCTTGTTGTCGCTGCCTTCCCTGGCGACGAGGGCCTCGTCCTGCCAGATCGGTTTGCCGTCCTTGCGCCAGTAGAGCGAGAAGGTCCAGCGCGGCAGGGTCTCGCCGGGATACCACTTGCCCTGACCGTAATGCAGGAAGCCGCCAGGCGCGAAGCGGTCGCGCAGGCGGCGGATCAACTCGTCGGCGCGCTTGCGTTTTGTCGGGCCAACGGCATCGGTGTTCCATTCGCCGGATTCGAAATCGTCGATGGAAACGAAGGTCGGCTCGCCGCCCATGGTCAGGCGTACGTCGCCTTGCTTCAGCTTCTCATCGACCTCGTGGCCGAGCTTGTTGAGGTCGTCCCAGGCTTCCTCGGAGAAAGGCTTGGTGATGCGCGGGTGTTCGGCGGTGCGCGAAATCCGCATATCGAAGGAGAATTCGACATCGGCCATGCTGGCGACGCCGGTGATCGGCGCGGCGTTGCGGTAGTGTGGGGTGGCGGCAAGCGGGATGTGGCTTTCGCCGGTCAACAGGCCGGACGTCGGATCGAGGCCGATCCAGCCGGCGCCGGGGAGATAGACTTCCGCCCAGGCGTGCAGATCGGTGAAGTCGTGATCGGTGCCGGCGGGGCCGTCGAGCGAGACGAGGTCCGGCTTCAGCTGGATCAGGTAGCCGGAGACGAAGCGCGCGGCAAAGCCGAGGTTGCGCAGCACCTGGACCAGCAGCCAGCTGGTGTCGCGGCAGGAGCCCTTAGCCGTTTCGAAGGTTTCCTCCGGCGTCTGCACGCCGGGCTCCATGCGGATGACATAGCCGATCTCATTTGCAAGCCGCGCATTGAGTTCGACGACAAAATCGACCGTGCGCTTCCTGCTGCCGTCGATGGTGTCGAGAAAGGCTTGCAGGCGCGGGCCGACGGGCTCCGGATGACGGTAGATGACGAGGTCGGGGAGGATGTCGGGATTGTATTCGAACGGCCAGTGCTCGGCTGATTCCTCGACGAAGAAATCGAACGNNTGTAGACCGTCATGTCGGCGACGAGGTCGACCTCGATCTTGAACTCCATGACCGGGTCCGGAAAGACGAAGCGGGCCATCCAGTTGCCGTAGGGGTCCTGCTGGTGGTTCACGAAATGACCGGTAGGGCTCACTTTCAGCGAATGTGAAATGACGCGGGTGCGGCTGTGCGGGGCAGGCCGCAGGCGGATGATCTGCGGGCCCAGAGTCACCGGGCGATCGTAACGGTAATGGGTCAGGTGATGAACGGCGGCTTTGATCGACATGAAGCTTCGTCAAATCCTTTCGCGGCGTTGGTTTCCCAACCGGATATAGGTCAGCCGACATAGAAGCACGCTTTGCGGCATCAGAAATACCCCGAATCCGGGATTTACAGTCTGCTGTCCGGATGTTCCTCCGCGGATCACGATTTGGAACCTTTCGCGCATCGCCGTTGTTGACAGGACAGATTCACCAACACTGGAGTAATGAACATGCCCAGCATGAATGAAGCCAGGATCCTGATCATGGCCACCAACGGTTTCGAGCAGTCGGAGCTGATGGAACCGCTGAACAAGCTGCGCGGTGCCGGCGCGACCGTTCATGTCGCGACCCTCGACGGCAAGCCGATCAAGGGGTGGAAAGACAAGAACTGGGGCGACAGCGTCGATGCCGACCTGAAGATTTCCGACGTGAAGGCCGATGATTACATCGCGCTGGTCCTGCCCGGCGGGCAGATGAACCCCGATATCCTGCGCGCCGACGAGACCGCCGTGCAGAAGGTCAAGGATTTCGTCACCGGCAACAAGATCGTCGCCGCCATCTGCCATGCGCCGTGGCTGCTGATTGAGGCCGGCGTGATGCGGGGCCGCGAAGCGACGTCCTATCACTCCATCAAGACCGACATGACCAATGCCGGCGCGAAGTGGGCGGACAAGGAAGTCGCCATCGATAACGGCATCATCACAAGCCGTTCGCCGAAGGACCTCGATGCTTTCATTTCGAAAATCATCGAGGAAGTGAAGGAAGGCGAGCATCAGCGCCGCGCCGCGTAATCCACGGGCGACGGATTGAACCAAGCGGGCCGCCGGAGGCAAATCTCCGGCGGCCCGTTTTGTGTCTGCCCGCGCTTCCAACCGGTATGGAACTTGCTAAGCTTGCTTGGACCCGACACATGCACAGGCGCAGCGTTGAATATCCAGCCGGCCAGAAGCGAATTCATGCAGCGGACATCCGGAAACGGACGTATCGCCGTGCGCGCGCTCGATGGCCGCACACGCCTCGTCGATCTCTACCAGCAGGGCGCGGCCAAGATCCGGTTGCCGCGCCACACCGACCGCAGCGGCCTAGAGGCGGTTGTCATTAACACGGCCGGCGGGCTGACCGGCGGCGACAGGCTGGACTGGAGCGCAAGCGCCGCCGAAGGCTCGTCCCTCACCCTCACAACGCAGGCCTGCGAGAAGGTCTACCGGTCCGCTGGCGGGGAGGCTTTGGTGAAGACGAAGCTTTCAGCCGATTCAGGCGCCCAACTCGCCTGGCTGCCGCAGGAAACCATTCTTTTCGATCAATCCCGGCTGGTTCGCGATCTGGAAGCCGACCTTCATCCGGATGCGCGCTTCCTTGCCTGCGAAGCGGTGATCTTCGGGCGTCATGCGCGCGGTGAAAGCGTCAATACAGGCTGCTTCCGCGACCGATGGACCATCCGCTGCGGCGGGATCCCGGTTCACCGCGAGGATTTCCGGATCGGCGGTCCGATTGCGGGGCATCTGCAACAGCCCGCGGTGGCCGCCGGCAAGGCGGCCTTCGCGACCGTGCTGCTGGCCGGCCGTGACGCGGAAGATATGCTGGCGCGGGTTCGCGGAGCCCTGCGCAATGACGCGGAGATAAAATCCGGCGCGTCGGCGCTGAACGCGGGGCCAACTGGCAAGCTTCTTGCCCGTATCCTTGCAAAAGACGGCTATGCCTTGCGAAAGGCCCTGTTGCCGCTGCTGGAATTGCTCAACGGCGAAGCAGGATTGCCCAGAATTTGGTCAACGTGAGGGGCGGGGCGCAATGAACCTGACACCGAGGGAAAAGGACAAGCTGCTTGTCTCCATGGCGGCGATGGTGGCGCGCCGGCGGCTTGAGCGCGGCGTCAAGCTCAATCACCCGGAAGCGATTGCGCTGATCACGGACTTCGTCGTCGAGGGCGCGCGCGACGGGCGCTCTGTCGCCGACCTGATGGAAGCCGGCGCCAATGTCGTCACCCGCGCCCAGGTCATGGAAGGCGTCGCCGAAATGATCCACGACGTTCAGGTCGAGGCCACTTTTCCCGACGGCACCAAGCTTGTCACCGTTCACGAACCGATCCGCTGATTTGCATTTCCGACCAGATCCTTGAGGAGTAACACCGATGAAGTCATCCGCCCTGCTGTCCGCGCTGCTCGCCGTTGCCGCTGTTTCCACCGCTTCTGCGCACGAGCTTGAATCCCTGCCGCATGTGCACCCGCACCCGGACTGGGACCTTGCGCTCGGTCTCGTGGCGATCATTGGCGGTGTGGCGGGCGTGATCTTCATTGCCCGCAAGGCCGCGGCCAAGGCGAAGGGCCGCCGCTCGTGATCCCCGGGGAGGTCATCACCGCCAAAGGCGAGATCGAGTTGAACGCCGGTGCGGAGGCGATCACGCTGAAGGTCGCCAACACCGGTGACCGGCCGGTGCAGGTCGGCTCGCACTACCATTTCCACGAGACCAATCCGTCGCTGGAGTTCGACCGCGAGGCGGCGCGCGGCATGCGGCTCGACATCGCCGCCGGCACCGCCGTGCGCTTCGAGCCGGGGCAGGCGCGCGACGTGACGCTGGTGCCCTATTCCGGCGCACGCAAGGTCTACGGTTTCCGCAAGGACGTGATGGGGGATATCTGATGGCGTTCCCGGTTGCCGGCTCCCGCAGAACACCTGGCCGCGATGCCGGTAGCGCCGCATGCTGACGCTGGAGGGTTCCTGTCGCTGCGGCGCCGTCCGGTTCTCGGTCGGCAGCCACACGCCTTACCCCTATCAGCTCTGCTATTGCTCGATCTGCCGTAAGCAGGATGGTGGAGGGGGCTATGCGATCAACATCATGGGTGTGGCCGATACCCTGAAAATGGAAGGCGGAGACGCCATTGGCGTCTACCGGGTCGAATTCGACGATGGAGTTGGCGGCAAGCGCAAGAGCTCGGGCGAGCGTAATTTCTGCACCCGCTGCGGCACGGCGCTGTGGCTCTACGATCCGACATGGCCCGATCTCATCCATCCGTTCGCGTCGGCCATCGATACCGAACTTCCGGTTCCACCGTCGCGTGTCCACCTGATGCTTGGCTCGAAGGCATCCTGGGTCGAACCCGGCATCGGACCGGACGACCAATGTTTCGACGGCTATCCGGAACAGTCCATCGAGGATTGGCACAAGAGCCGCGGTCTGTGGATCGACTGACAGGGAGAACAACCCAATGCCCGCGAAGATTTCCCGCTCGACCTATGCGGCGATGTACGGCCCGACGACGGGCGACAAGGTGCGGCTTGCCGATACCGAACTCTTCATCGAGGTGGAGAAGGATCTCACCACCTATGGCGAGGAAGTGAAGTTCGGCGGCGGCAAGGTCATCCGTGACGGCATGGGCCAGAGCCAGACGACGCGCGCAAACGGCGCCGTCGACACGGTCATCACCAATGCGCTGATCCTCGATCACACCGGCATCTACAAGGCCGATGTCGGTCTCAAGGACGGGCGCATCGCGGCCATCGGCAAGGCGGGAAATCCGGACACGCAGCCGAATGTCGACATCATCGTCGGCCCCGGCACCGAGGCGATCGCCGGCGAGGGCAAGATCCTGACAGCCGGCGGCTTCGACAGCCATATCC
>JAGRLC010000026.1 GCA_020441995.1 Rhodobiaceae bacterium | reverse complement strand
AGCGATCCGTGATCGACCTGCAGCGTCACCAGTTGCGGATCGGAGACGCCGTCCTCGTTCTCGTCCACGTCGGCGATGGACAGCGCATTCGTGCCGGTGAAAGCGAGCGTGGTGTCCTCGAGAGTCGTGGCATTCGCCGGTGCTGTGATTTCCGGCGCGTCGTTGACCGGCGTCACCGAAATGTCGACGACGAAGACATCCTCTTCCGATGACGCGTCGCCGGTGGTTCCCGGATCGATACCGGAGTTGCCCTGATCGTTGACGGTGATCGTCAGCTTGGCCGAGCCGAGATTGTCGTTGAAGTCCTGGTCGGGCGTGAACTGAAGCTTGGAGAGGGCGTCATTGACCTCGGCCCGTGATCCCTTGAATTCGAGCGTTCCATCGCTCCCGTCCGCATCGCCGCCGGTGAAATTCACGCTCGTCGAGCCGCTGAAGCCCAGTGTCCCGACGAACTCGCCGCTCGCACCGTCGACGACCAGCGTCACCTTGATCGGGTCGGCGGATCCGGTTTCGTCGATGTCCACGTCCTCGACGGGATCGGAGATCGAAAGACCGGTGAAATCGTAGGTGGTGTCTTCAGCAGTCGTAACAGTGCTCGGCGCGGAGATGACCGGGGTGTCGTTGACGGCTGTAACGTTGATTCCCAGTGTGGCTGTGTCGGTTTGGCCGTTGCCGGAAGCCGTGATCGCCAACTGGCCACTGGTGCCGCTGGTGATATTCAGATCGTTGACGTCCGGGTTGGGCGTGAAGGTAAGCCCGCCCAAAGCCGCGCGGGCCGCTGCGATCGGCGCGCTGAAAGTGACGGAGGAAAAATCCTGCGTCGACAAGATCACTGTGCCGGACGTTACGGCGGCGCCATCGATCGTCAAAAATGTCAGTTGTGCGATGGAGGCAAGCTGGAACGTGCCATCCGCGACGATGGTGATCGTGACCGCGCTCGGACCGCTCACGGTGATGCCCGTGATTACGGTCGGCGTGTCTTCCAGGATCGTCGGCATGGCCGGCAGTGTCAGCTGCGGTCCCGGCAGTGCGCCGGAATCGTCTCCTGTGCCATCGTCGTTCTGCTCGCCGCCCCCGCTGCCATCCTCACCGTTTCCGCCGTTTCCGCCATTGCTGCCGTTGAGATCGTCGGTGGTGGTGCCGTTCGGGTCGCCGGTGCCGCTGCCCGGTGTTGCGTTCGGCCCGGACGTGTTCTGCGACTGGTAGTAACTGCTGGTCAGGTGCTCGACGGTTTGCGCGATCAGCGCGCGTTCCTCGGGCGTCAATTGCGCTAGGGTCGCATCGCCTGATCCGGCGATCAGCGAGGCGATCAGGCCGATCTGGCTTTCCGACAGTGTGAGGATCAGGTCGTTGGTCGTGTTGTCGTAGATCTGGATCAGGCCGCCCTGGCCGTCCTGGACGTCGGTGACCAGCGCGACGCGCAGGTTGACGTCCTGCAACTGGATGACCGCCGATGTGCCGCGGATACCAAGCGTGGCAACCGGAGTGGAAACCTCCATGTCGCCATTGGGTGCGATCTGGCCCGACACAACGGCAAGCGTTCCCTGAAGCAGGCCGACCAGCATGTTCGATTCCGCGCCATCGGGATTGTAGATGTAGCGGTCCAGCGTCATCCGCGCGTCTTCCGACAGCGACAGGACGCTTTCATCGGTGAAAGCTATGGCAAGGTCGGAATCCGCGCCGGTGACAACAACATCGTAGATGTAGACCGGGTCTCCCACGTTCAGCGTATCGGTGGTGCCGTCGGCATGCTGAACCGTCACCGTACCGTTTGCGGTAATGATCTTGCCGATCGGCGCCGATCCGGGGGTGATCTCCTGTCCCATTTGCGCTTGCGCGAGAAACAGCCCCTTGCCGGCCTGCGCCATCGTGGTGACCATCGCCGGCGTCAGCGAGACGCCGGTGCCCTCGATGAGAGGCTTTGAGGCTGCTGTGAAATAGCCTTCGACGACAAAGGTGTCGCCATTGCGCATTTCAATGACGAGGTCGGCGCCGTCGCGGTCGAACTCCGCATGGGCCAGTTCAATGCCGGCGGGCACATGCGCGGAGCCATCCTGAATGGCAACAAGGGTGTTTTGCGCAGAAGCGCCGATATCGGCGCTTTCGCCGGAAAAATCGTGGGGCAGGGTTCGAGCAACCATCTGGACGTTCCAATGTGCTATGGCCAGCTCAAAGCCGGCCCTGGTCCTGTTATGGCCGGACGATTCCCCGAAACCGTCCTTTGAAGCCGATCATGCGGGATTGAGAATCTCCGCATGAAGAGTGCGAAATGAAAACCTCTCTGGCTTTACAAGCCCCCTGAAACAGCGGTTTCTTCGCGTAACTTTATGGAATACAGCGATTTCTCCCTCCTGTCCGCGACAAATATGCCACGCTGGGGAGTTTCCGCAACGTAATTAAATACCATTTCTGCATGTTTGGGTAGATCGGCGGTTAATCCTTTGTTAACGATTTGATAGGCGGAGCGATTGCCGGGGCAGGCGCGTGTCCGCATTATCGGGGTTGGTGTTGGGGTATTGACCGCAGAATTATCCGAATGCGCGGTCTTCGTCCGACAATGGTGCGGGCTCATGCGTTTGAATTTTCCAATGGCGTTACTGCGCGGCGGGGTTGCCTTGACCCTGGTGCTATCGGGTTGTGCCTTGGCTGTATCGCACGCTGATGCGATGAGCCTGCGAGAGGCTGTTTCCCGTGCCGTGGAGACGCACCCTTCGGTCAATGCCGCGCGCGCCGGTCGCCGGGCCAGCGGTTATGAACTTCGCATAGCCCAGGGCGCGCTGTATCCGACGGTCAGTCTTTCCGCCGATGCCGGCCAGCAATATGTCGACCGGCCCAACAGCCTGGATCCCGAAGACAACCAGCTTTGGCGTCCGCGCCGGCAGGCAAGCGTGACCGTGCGTCAGGTGTTGTTCAGCGGGCACCAGCGCGCCAACGAGATTTACCGTGCAGCGGCGGCGCTCGATGCCTCGGCGTTGCGCGTGCTCTCGCGCGCCGAGGTGCTCGCGCTGGACGCCGTTGAGGCCTATATCGACTACCGCCGTCACGCCATGCTGCTTTCGCTGGCGCGCGCGAACGTTGACCGGCACACGGAAATTCGATCCCTCGTGAATGAGCTGGTCGGTGGTGGCAAGGCGCCGGAATCCGATTCAAACCAGGCTGCCGAGCGTGTCGCCGCGGCCAATGCGGTGCTTGCACAGGTGCAAAAGGCGTTTCTGGATGCGCGCGCCAAATTCAAACAGGTGATCGGTATTCACCCCGGCGCCACATCGCCGGTTCCGTTCCCTTCCAATCTTCCCGGTTCCGCCCGCCTCGCGGTCGAGATCGGCGTTGGAAGCAATCCCGCGATCGAGGCCGCGCGCACCCGGGCCGAAGCAACCCGCTATGAACTGGAACGCGCCAAGGGCGCGCATTATCCCTCGGTTGCTTTGGAGGGCACGGCAACCTACGGCGAGGACGTGAACGGCATTGAAGGCCGAAATCTTGATGTGACCGGCAAGGTGGTCATCAACTGGGATCTGTTCGACGGCCATATCCGCAAGAACCGCGAGCGCGCGCTCAACGAGCGGGTCATGCAGCATCAGCTTGAAGCCGACAGCCAGAGCCGCGAGATCGCGGAAGCCATCGAACGAGCCTATGCCGGGTTTGCAACCGGCGGAGACCGCGTCGATTCCCTGCGCGATCAGGTCCAGGCCAACAACCGCACCGTGAGCGCCTACCGCGAGGAATACCAGCTCGGCAAGCGCAGCCTGCTCGACCTGCTTGATGGCGAAAACAGCCGGTTCAACAGTGAATTCCAATACCAGAGCGCGTCGGCGATCTATTATTTCTCCGCCTACCAGCTTCTTGCGCACATGGGCCGGCTTCTGACGACGCTTGGCGTTTCCGCGCCTGCCGAAGCGCTCACCGGCCACGTCGAGCAGAGCAAGCAAAGTCTCTTCCACATCGATATCGAGCCGCTTCGCCAGTAACGCTGATAAGTGAAACACATGCGCGGAACGCGATTTTCGCGTGCCGATGTGGCATGGTGGCTGCCGTGCGGGATGGCGGTATGTGGTTTGCGCCTTCCCCCGCACCGGTCATGCAAATACGGGTGATGCGCCGCGATGGACGCAAAGGTCAGCGACGCCGGTAATACGGAAGCGATGAAAGACGCGGCCAGCAGCGGCTCGTCCGATCCATTGCTCGACTGCCTTGGCTTCGTTGCGCGCCGGTTCGGCATATCCTTCTCGCCTGCGGGCGCACTCTCCGGATTACCGCTGAAAAACGGCCGCCTCGACGAGGAGAACTTTCCTCGCGCCGCCACCCGCTTCGGTCTGTCCGCCCGTACGCTTGCCCGCAATGTTTACGATATCCCGGCCATGGTGCTGCCGGCGGTCGTGCTGTTGAAGAACGGCGACGCCTGCGTTCTCACAAACCTCGACAAGAAGCGTCACCGCGCGAAGATTTTCTATCCCCACGAAACAGTTGGCGAACGCGCCATCGACCTATCCAAACTGGCCGAAGCGGCCATTGGCGCCGTGATCTACATTACGCCGGAGAGCTCGCCCACCGCCGAGGCGTTCTATTCCGCGTCGGACCCGGCGGAACGCCGCGGCCACTGGTTTTTCGCGCCCGTGCGGCGGGCCTGGGGCTCGTGGCTCCAGGTCGTCATTGCCGCCTTCATGGTCAACCTGCTCGGGCTGACCGTGCCGTTCTTCCTGATGAACGTTTATGACCGGGTGATCCCGAACCTCGCGATCCCGACACTGTTCGCCCTGACCGGAGGCGTGGTGATCGCGCTGATGTTCGACCTGCTGTTGCGGCAGGTGCGCGCACTGGTGCTCGACCGCGCCGGGCGGCGTATCGACATGGGGCTGTCGGCGCGCCTTTTTGACCAGTTGATGCGGCTGCGCATGACCGAGCATCAGGCCGGAACCGGCGTGCTGGCTAGCCAGGTGCGCGAGTTCGATACCGTGCGTGAGGTCTTCACCTCGCAGACCGTCATCGCTGTCACCGATTTCGTATTCATCGGCATTTTCATTTTCGCCATCTGGACGATCGTCGGTCCTATCGCCTGGGTGCCTATTGTCGCGATACCCGTTGTGCTGATCCTGACCCTGCTGATCCGCATTCCCCTGGCGCGCGCCATCAGGCTGACCCAGGATGAAAGCAACCGCCGCCACGGGGTTCTTGTGGAAAGCCTCGTGGGCATGGAATCGATCCGCGCCGCCAATGCCGAAGGTGTCATGCAGCGCAAATGGGAAGAGGCCGTGGCCGGCAGTGCGCGCGCCGGCGCCTCGATCAGGCTTTGGTCCGCGCTCGTGATGCATCTCACGACGCTGGTTCAGCAGGCGGTTGGGGTGATCACCATTGTTTGGGGTGTGTTTCTGGTCGCCGAAGGCAGCATCACCGTCGGCGCACTGATTGCGACCAACATTCTCGCAGGCCGCGTTCTGGCGCCGCTCGCCAACATCGCCATGACACTGGTGCGCGCCCAGCAGGGCCTGAGCGCACTGCGCAGCATCAACAAGGTCATGAAACTGCCGACCGAGGCCGGAGAGCGCGCCCAGGCGCGCGAGGAAGACAATACCGGCATCGAGTTCCGCGATGTCACCTTTAGCTATCCCGGTGCGACGGCGCCCGCGCTCAATGGTTTCAAGCTCCGGATCGAACCGGGCGAGCGCATCGCCATTATCGGGCGGATCGGCTCGGGGAAAACAACGATCGGCAAACTGCTGGCCGGTTTCCACGATCCCACCGAAGGTTCGGTTATTGTTGGCGGCAGCGACACCCGCGCCCATAATCCGGCCGACCTGCGCAAGGTCATCGGCTATGTCGGCCAGAGCGCGGAGCTGTTTTCCGGCACGTTGCGCGACAACATCGTCATGGGACGGCCGCAGGCCAGCGACGAGGAAATCGCACGTGTCGTCCAGTTGACCGGCATCGACCGTTTCTCATCGGGCCATCCTCTCGGCCTGATGATGCCGATCGGCGAGCGCGGCCTTGGACTGTCGGGCGGGCAGAAGCAGGCCGTCGCCATGGCCCGCGTCCTCATCCGCGATCCCGATGTGCTGTTCCTGGACGAACCGTCCTCGGCTCTGGATACAGCGGCAGAGCAGGCGCTTGTCATGGAGTTGAAGAAGATTGCCGAAAGCGGGCGCACGCTCATCGTTTGCACACATTCCGGCGCTCTTTTGTCGATCGTCGAGCGTGTCGTGCTCCTTGAACAGGGCAAGATCGTCGCCGACGGGCCGCGTGACGAGGTGATCGCAATGCTCAAGGACAAGGCCGCCAAGCGCAAGATCGAGCCGGGCAAGGCCGCCACCAAGCGGAAGGTTTCCGTGACGAAGGGCAAGCCATGAGCGCGCGGGAGGACTTTGCCTACGCCAATGATGTCCGCGCCGCCATGAAGGCGCGCAGAGGCGATAGCGCATGGCTTCAGCTTGTCGTGATAGGCGGGCTGATCGCGGCAGCCGTTGCCTGGGCGCATATCGCCGTTGTCGAGGAAGTCACGACCGGCCAGGGACGCGTCATCCCGTCTTCGCAGGTGCAGGTTGTGCAGACGCTGGAAGGCGGCATCGTCCGCGCCATCAATGTCGCGGAGGGCGACATCGTCGAGGCCGGCCAGGTGCTGATCGAGGTGGACGACACCAGCCTTGCCTCGCGGCTTGGCGAGTTGCGTTCGCGCAAGAACGCCATCGAGGCGGAGATCATCCGGTTGACCGCCGAGGCCCACGGCGAGGAAGACCTTGCATTTCCGCCGGAACTCGTTGAAGCCGCGCCGCGCGAGGTGGCCGCTCAGCAGGAAGCGTTCCGGGCGCGGCGGACCAAGCTGCGCGGCGAGCGCGAGATCCTCAAGCAGCAGCTCTTGCAGCGTGAGCAGGAACTGACCGAGTTGCAGGCAACGCAGGCCAAGCTGAAGGCAACGCTCGCCCCGCTGGAACGCGAGCTGGAGCTGACCCGCAAGCTGGCGACGCGCGGTGTCGTGCCCGAGGTCGATCTGCTGCGGCTGGAGCGTCAGTATGCCGAGGCGTCGGGCGAACTCGCCGTGCTCGAAGCCGCGCTGCCGCGCGCTGAAGCCGCGATCACGGAAAGCCGGACGCGTCTGGATTCTGTTGAATCCGTTTTCCGGGCGGATGCCCGCGAGCGTCTCGCCAAGTCGATTTCGGATCGTTCGGTGCTTGAGGAGTCGGAAATCGCGGCGGCCGATCTGGTCCGCCGCACGCAACTGGCCGCACCGGTGCGCGGCATTGTCAACAAGATCAACGTTTCCAGCATCGGCGCCGTGGTGCAGCCGGCCGTGGATATTGTCGAGATCGTGCCGCTCGACGATGCGCTGCTGATCGAGGCGCGCATCCGCCCGCAGGATGTGGCCTTCATCCATCCCGGCCAGGATGCCAGCATCAAGCTCACCGCTTACGATTACTCGGTCTACGGCGATCTCGCCGGCAAGGTGGAGCGCATTGGCGCCGATACCCAGACGGACGACCGGGGCAATCCGTTCTACCGCGTCATCCTGCGCACCGACGAAGGCGGCATCACCCGCAACGGGCACAAGCTCGACATCATTCCCGGCATGGTCGCCAGCGTCGATATTCAGACAGGCTCCAAAACCGTCTGGGACTATGTGATGAAGCCGGTCCTCAAAATCCGCAACGAAGCCCTGCGCGAACGCTGATCCGTCTGGGGCTCGATCCAAGCGGCATATCTCCACGCATTCGGATGAGGGTATGAGGCGCGGGACAGTCTTCGCGCAGCGTCAACACTGCATATCCGGCAAAACCGCTTTCCCTAGGCGGTGGCATTGGCGATAAGGTGAGGAACAATATGCTGGGGGAAGCGCAAGATATGTCACTGCCGGTTCTTGTGGAGTATGTGCGCGGCGATCTGACCGAAAGCCGTCACCACGGCTCGATCGCCATCGCCCATGCCGATGGTGGTATGCTGTTCGAGGTCGGTGCGACGGAAGCTCCGGTCTATCCGCGTTCCTCGGTGAAGCTGCTGCAAGCCATGCCGCTGGTTGAATCCGGTGGTGCGGACCGTTTCGAGTTCTCCGACTACGAGCTGGCTCTATGCTGCGCGTCGCATTCCGGTGAGCCGCGCCATGTGGAAACCGCACGCGGCATCCTCAAGCGCATCGGTCTCGGCGCGGATAATCTTGCATGCGGTGTGCAGTGGCCCTCGGGCGAGGAGGACATCGCGGCCATGGGCAAGGCCGGCGAGACGCCGACACGCGCTCACAACAACTGCTCCGGCAAGCACTCCGGCATGCTCGCCTTCGCCATGCACGCGGGGTTTGATCCCGTGGGCTACGAACACCGCGACCATCCCGTGCAAAAGGCGATCCAGGAGGTCATGACCGACGTCTTCGGCATCGACATGGCCGATGCGCCGTGCGGGCTGGACGGCTGTTCGCTCCCCACGCTGGCGGTGCCGCTGAAGAACCTTGCGCGCGGCTTTGCCCGCCTGACCGGCGATGGCGGCATCGCGGTCGAGCGCCGCGCGGCTGCCGACCGTCTGATGAAGACCTGCATGCGCGAACCCCATGCCGTTGGCGGTACGGGCAAGTTTGACACTGAAGTGATGCGGGCCTTCGGCGGACGCGTGTTCCTGAAATACGGCGCGGAAGCGGTTCAGGTGATCGTGTTCCCGAAGCTGAAGATCGCCGCGGCTGTGAAGATCGGTGATGGTGCGGTCCGGGCAACCGAGGTTGTGGCTGCGGCGATCATCTCACGCTTCGCGGTGGAAACCGCCGAAGACCATGAATTCATGGAGCAGCGCGAACGCCCAGCTGTCTTGAGCCGGACCGGTGCCGTAGCCGGTCACCTGCAGCCGGTCGCGCCGCTGACGCAGGCCTTGCGCGGTATCTAGTCCTGCTTCTTGAGCGTCCGGGCGAAGGCCACAATCGCGTCAACATCCTCGAGCTTGAATTCGATCGGGACCACCATCGGCTCGTCGACGGGTGCCGGAGTGCCCTCGATGCGAATAATGGCCGGGTGCGGCCTGCGCGTGTAGAATGTCGAAAAGCGCTCTTCCCAGTCTGCCAGCTTGTTGACGACAAGCTGGAATGACGGCGTTGAGGATACGCCGCCGAACGGGTTGTAGTCACCGATCACGTGGCAGCGGCTGCAATGGGTTTGCGAGATTTCGCGCCCCTTGTCGGCAAGTTCGTCCGCCCGCGCTGAAAGGCTGAATGGCTCCAACGCAGCAAAGGCCAACAGTATGGTAAGCGCTGTTTTCATTACCGTTGATGTTATGCCGCACAGGCCCCAAAAGCGAGACGGGCGGCTGTGGCCACCCTATAGTTGCCCGGGGGCGCCATGACATTGAATCCTTATCAGACCCACGAGGTCACAAATCAGAGCCCGCCTTTCGCGGACATAAACCTGTACGAAACCGACGCCGCCTTGCGGGATGCCGTGCGGATTTTCGGAGCCGCCGACGATGGCCTCTCGCTGTTCGGCGCGCGAACGGGCAGTGCGAAGGCTTTTGATGCGGCCCGCCTCGCCAACGAATATCCGCCCCGGCTGATCCGGTTTGACCAAAAGGGCTTTCCTGCCGACACAGTGGAATTTCATCCCGCCTACCACGAGTGGATGCGCACCAGCATGGAGGCCGGCCTGCACTGCAGTACGTGGGAGAGCGGTGCCCCGCCCGGCGCTCATGTGGCGCGCGCCGCCCGTGTCTACATGACAGCGCAGGTCGAGCCCGGTCATGCCTGCCCGATGACCATGACCCACGCCTGTGTCGCCAGCCTGCGCCATCAGCCGGAACTCGCGGCGGAACTCGAACCGAAAATTTGCGCGCGCACCTACGACCCGGCATTTGCGCCGGTATCCGCCAAGAGCGCCATAACGGTTGGCATGGGCATGACCGAGAAGCAGGGCGGTACGGACGTGCGCGCCAATGCGACGCTTGCCGAACCGGTCGATGGCGGCGGCCCGGGCGGTGAATACGTTCTCACCGGTCACAAGTGGTTCATGTCCGCACCGATGTGCGATTCCTTCCTCATGCTGGCTCAGGCGCCGGGCGGCCTGTCGTGTTTCCATGTGCCGCGCTTCCTGCTCGACGGGGCGGTCAACCCGCTGCGGCTGCAAAGGCTGAAGGACAAGCTGGGCAACCGGTCCAATGCCTCTTGCGAAGTCGAGCTTCAGGCGGCCCATGGCTGGCTGGTCGGCGAGGAGGGACGCGGCGTTGCCACGATCATCGACATGGTGACGCTGACCCGGCTGGATTGCGCCATCGCCTCCGCCGGCCAGATGCGCATGGCGCTGGCGTTTGCCCTTCACCACACAAGCCACAGGCGCGTGTTCCAGAAAAGCCTGATCGGCCAGCCGCTGATGGCCCGCGTGCTCGCCGATATGGCAGTGGACGTGGAAGCGGCAACGGCGCTCTCTTTCCGGCTTGCCCAAAGCTTCGACGCCGATCCCGCTGACGAGGATGAAGCCGCCTGGCGCCGGCTGATGACGCCGGTGACGAAATACTGGGTCTGCAAGATGGCGCCCGCGCTCGGCTGCGAGGCGATGGAATGCCTTGGCGGCAACGGCTACGTGGAGGAGGGGCTTGCCGCGCGGCTCTACCGCGAATTGCCGCTCAACGCGATCTGGGAAGGCTCGGGCAATGTCATGTGCCTCGATGTGCTTCGGGCGCTGACGCGTGAGCCGGAGGCAGCGGGCAGGGTCTTCGCGCAGATTGCCGATGGCATGGCGGGCGACACGCGCCTTGCCGCCGCTCTTGAAACAATAACCTCGCTTGCTGCCGATACGGCACGGCTCGAGGCCAATGCACGCATGCTGGTGGACCTGATCGCGCGCACGGCGGCTGCCGCCTTGCTCAATGCCAATGCGCCGGATGCCGTCTCGGGCGCGTTTATCGCCTCCCGGCTGGATGGCGGGTTCCATCATACCTACGGTGCTGGCTTGAGCGGCGACCCCGGTGCGATTCTGGACCGGGCCCGGCCGGAGTAATTGGTAATGCCTGACGAAATATTCGAGTCTCCCGAGCTTGCCGGGCTCTACGACCTGGTGAATCCGCTGGGCATTGAACGCGACTTCTACCTCTCGCTCGCGGACGGCAAACCTCTTGATATTCTCGATGTCGGCAGCGGTACCGGGCTGCTGGCGGTGGCGTTCGCGGAACGCGGCCACCGCGTCACCGGGGTTGAGCCCGCTGGTGGCATGCTGAATGTCGCGAGGACGCGGCCCGGCAGCGAGAAGGTGCGTTGGGTCGAAGGTGCCGCCGATACATTCAGGCTGGACGGGCGTTTCGACCTTATCACCATGACCGGCAATGTGTTCCACGTGTTCCTTGAAGACAGCGAGATCACGGCGGTCCTCGCAAACCTCCGCGATCATTTGACCGATGGCGGCAGACTTGCCTTCGAGACCCGTAACCCTGCTGTGCGCGAATGGGAGGAATGGGTGCCGGAGAAAAGCTTCGAGGTGATCGAGGCGCCCGGCATCGGCAGGGTTGAGGTTTGGAACGAATTGGCCGAGGTGTCCCGGCGCTTCGTTACCTTTCTGACCTGTTTCCGCTTTCCGGACGGTGTGCGCCACACGGCGGCGAGCACCTTGCGGCTGGTCGATCAGCCTCGGCTTGCGGGATTCCTGTCGGACGCCGGTTTCACCGATGTCGAATGGTTCGGTAATTGGGACCGCTCGCCGCTGACCCCTGAAAGCCCGGAATTCGTCATGGTCGCCAGACGCGATGCGGTGACGGTATGATCTCACGACGATTGACCGATTCAGGAGTTCAGATGCGCATCTTTCTTGCCGCCATTGTCATGTGTCTGGCCACATTACAATTAAAGGCGGAACCGGCCGCCCGTCTCCTCGATGCCGAGGAAATGATGTCTGGCCTGCCGGATGTGTCCTCCGGCATCGTGTTCCGCATTCCCGGCAATGTTCCGATCTTGCTGGAAGACGGTCCGGCACTGGCTTCGGATTTCACGGTGGTCCTGATCGCGGGCGCCGGCACGGGGGTTGAGGCATTCGCCGCCGCCGCAAGGTCGAATGCGCCGGAAGAGGAAACCGCGCCGCAAGCCATGGTCTACGCCATCATCGGAGATCTCATCTATGCCGAGCGCGCCGGTTGCGGCGTGTCGCAGGCCGGTGGCGATGCGATGACCTGCGTTGCCGAAGGCGGCGGCAGTTTCGGCATCGACATTTCGCTTGCAGCCCCGAACCTCGTCTTCTCGATCGCGGCCCCTTTCACAATCACCGACGACCCGACTTATGCAAAGGCCGGCAAGAAGACGCTAGTGCCGGCGAGCGACGGGCAGGGCTGGGTACTGGTGTTGCCGCTGGCCGGGTAGTTATCGGCGCATTACCTGTATGCGCGCCCTGAGATTGCCGAAACGCCCGTAGCGGCATATTTTCCAAGCCGGAAACAGAAAAATTCACGGGAGAAATGCCATGACCGCATGCATCGTTGGCTGGGCCCATACGCCGTTCGGCAAGCAGGATGCGGAGACCGTCGAAGGCCTCATCACGCGTGTTGCCAATGCCGCCATGGAAGATGCCGGTATCGGGCCGGAAGATGTCGACGAGATTGTCCTGGGGCATTTCAATGCCGGTTTCTCGGCGCAGGATTTCACCGCATCGCTGGTGCTGCAGGCTGACGACCGGCTACGCTTCAAGCCCGCGACCCGTGTCGAGAATGCCTGCGCGACGGGTTCCGCCGCCGTGCATCAGGGCATCCGCGCGATTGAGTCCAATGCCGCGCGCGTCGTTCTCGTCGTCGGCGTCGAGCAGATGACCACGACACCGGGGCGCGAGATTGGCGAGATTCTCAAGAAGGCGTCCTACCTGAAGGAAGACGGCGATACGCCCGGCGGCTTCGCCGGCATTTTTGGTGTCATTGCCGACAAGTATTTCCAGCGCCATGGCGACCAGTCCGATGCGCTGGCGATGATCGCGGCGAAGAATCACAAGAACGGCGTCCACAACCCTTACGCCCAGATGCGCAAGGACCTTGGCTTCGACTTCTGCCGTGCCGAAAGCGAGAAAAACCCGAAGGTTGCGGGTCCCCTGAAGCGCACCGACTGCTCGCTGGTGTCCGATGGCGCGGCAGCCCTGGTGCTGACCGATGTCGGCACGGCGCTAAAGATGAGGCGCGCGGTTGCCTTCCGCGCCGCCGAGCACGTGCAGGATTTCCTGCCGATGTCGAAACGCGACATCCTGAAGTTCGATGGCTGCGCGCAAGCCTGGTCGAAGGCGCTCTACAACGCCGGCGTGAAGCTCGGCGATCTGTCCTTCGTGGAAACCCACGACTGCTTCACCATCGCTGAACTGATCGAGTACGAGGCGATGGGCCTTGCTCCGGAAGGTCGCGGGGCCGATGTGATCCGCGATGGCATCACGGCAATCGACGGCAAGTTGCCGGTCAATCCCTCAGGCGGTCTGAAGTCGAAGGGTCACCCGATCGGCGCCACCGGCGTATCGATGCACGTGCTGACCTCGATGCAGCTGACAGGCGAGGCCGGCGACATGCAGCTCAACGCACCAAAGCTCGGCGGCATCTTCAATATGGGCGGTGCGGCTGTCGCCAACTACTGCTCGATCCTGGAGCGGATTCGCTAATCCACCCAGCGTGACCCTGAAAAGTTGCAGACGTTTCAGATAAGATTACGCGTCAATCCAAAGTATTCTGCGCCAGCGTCAGGTGCGGGAAGCGTCCCGCGCCTGATGCCAGCAGATCGCCGGTGACCGCCTTGTCGTGATCGAAACCGGCGACGGCGGCTTTCTTTGTGCCGGACACGAGATTGCCGCGCACCAGCGCCTTGCCCGCACCTTCAACAACCGAAACCGCTATGCCGTAATCGCCGCCACGGATGACATTGCCGCTGGCGACCACGTCATTGAGGTAAGGCCCGTAGCCGAGCACAAGGCCGATCCAAGGCGCGTTCTCGACAACATTGTCGGAAACGACCGTGTCGGCCTCGACCGCGATGCCGATACCATAGGCCTGCGGCTCGCCGTCCTTGCGCGATGGATCGCGATAAAGGTCGCGCACCACGTTGCCGGTCACCGTAGCCAGGCGGCCGCCCTCGTTGTAGTTGGTGACCGAAATGCCGGTGGCGGCGCGGTCGATGATGTTGTTGGCGACCACGGCGCCGGAGAAGCCGAACTCGACGAAGACCGCCGTCTCGCCGCTGCGGGTCAGGTTGTTGCCTGTGATCTGGCAATTGGCGCCGGCATTGTTGCGCACGGCCGACAGGATGCAATCGGAGATCCGGTTGCCGGAAACGAGCACGTTACCGGCCTTGTAGATGTTGATGCCGTTGCCCCACTGGCCATTGCCGCCGGAGCGGTTGCCGATCCGCTCGATGCGGTTGCCGGAAACGATCGTGCCATCCTCGCCGGCGTTGCTGCGCCATACGAGGATGCCGTTGTCGCCCATGTCCTGAACCGTGTTGCCGCTGATTTCCAGACCGTTGGAATCGAGCGCGAAGATGGCGCTGTCCGTGCCCTTCTCGAGCAGGTTGTCCTCGACCTTGCCCGAGCAGCGCTTGAGCTGCAGCAGCGGCGTGTTGGCCGCCTTGATGCCGCAATCGCGGATGCGAAGCCCGGAACAGTCCTCGAGCGTCACAAGCCCGCTCTGGTAGCCGGGAGCCGCATATTGCCCGTCTATGTCTATGCCGGACATGTCGATGTTGCGCACGCCACGCGTCGCGATCACCGGGGAATCGCCATGACCGAGCAGCACGGTCTGACCGCGCGCGCCGGTGAGCTGACCGCCATCGGGAAAGCTGATCCGGGTTGCGGAATAATGCCCGGGTGACAAGAACAGCGCCTTGCCCTGCCGTGCCGCCGTTGCCAGCGCGTTCGAGATTTCAGGGCCCTGATCGCGCCATGTATCCGGCTGAATGCCCATCAGGCCGGCGTCGAGCGCGGCGCCGTTGGCCAGCATTGCCCGCGCGCTGCGGGGCAGCATGGCAAAAGCGCCGGCAATCCCCGTTGCCGTGAGCAAGGTACGGCGGGAAACGCCCGTTTCCGGTGATTTCGACGGATTCACATTGCTTCGCATTGGCACATGTTCCTTGTGATTCATGTACCTGTCCGCAATCGGCGTGCCAGCCGCGCTGTCCCATTGCGGCACAAGAGAATATGTCTTGCCCTGTTGCCGGGTTTGCCCATGCGCTTTATGTAGTTTTACAGGGGCCCGGCCTGAACAATCGACAGGAACCTGCGCGGCATTCATGCGTTGGATAGTCGAGATCGCTGGCGCCCCGCTGCGCCGGGACGGCAAACGCGCGCTTGCCGCCCGACCGGGACTGTTTCAATGACGCGCGAAAAGGATTTTGTGGCCATGTCCTTCGAACTTCCGGATTTGACCTACCCCTACGATTCGCTGGCGCCTTACATGTCGGCGGAAACCCTCGAATTTCACCACGACAAGCACCACAAGGCTTATGTCGACAACGGCAACAAGCTGTTGGCCGGCTCCGAGCTCGAAGGCAAGAGCCTGGAAGAGGTGGTGAAGGGCTCGTATGGCAAGAATGCCGGCCTCTTCAACAATGCCGGCCAGC
>JAGRLC010000130.1:11642-12658 GCA_020441995.1 Rhodobiaceae bacterium | reverse complement strand
TGCGACAAGTCGCTGCCCGGCATGATGATGTCGATGGTCCGTCTCAATGTCCCGTCGATCTTCATCTATGGCGGATCGATCCTGCCGGGCACCTTCCGTGGCCGCCCGGTGACGGTTCAGGACGTGTTCGAGGCCGTCGGCCAGCATTCCGTCGGCAACATGGACGACGAGGCGCTGCTCGAGCTGGAACAGGCCGCATGCCCGTCGGCGGGCGCCTGCGGTGCCCAGTTCACCGCAAATACCATGGCCTGCGTCAGCGAGGCTGTCGGTCTCGCGCTGCCGTATTCCTCCGGCGCGCCTGCGCCTTACGAGCTTCGTGACGCATTCTGCATGGCGGCCGGCAAGCAGGTCATGAACCTGCTGCGCAGCGGCATCCGCGCCCGTGATGTCGTCACCCGCGAGTCTCTCGTCAATGCAGCTGTGGTCGTTGCCGCCACCGGCGGTTCGACCAATGCGGGCCTGCACCTGCCGGCGATCGCGCATGAATGCGGCATCGACTTCGATCTGCTCGACGTTTGCGAAATTTTCAGGCGCACGCCGTACATTGCCGATCTGAAGCCTGGCGGCAAATACGTCGCCAAGGATCTGTATGAGGTTGGCGGCATCCCGCTGGTGATGCGTACGCTGCTCGACGGCGGCTACATGGACGGCAAATGCATGACGGTCACCGGCCGGACCATGGCGGAGAATCTCGCGGGCGTTCAGTGGAACGACCAGCAGGACGTCGTGCGCCGTCATGACGAACCGATTTCGCCGACCGGCGGTGTTGTCGGACTGCAGGGCAACCTCGCGCCGGACGGCGCCATCGTGAAGGTCGCCGGCATGTCGAAGCTCAGCTTCACCGGTCCGGCGCGCTGCTTCGATTCCGAGGAAGAGTGCTTCGCTGCCGTGAAGTCACGCAATTACAAGGAAGGCGAAGTGCTGGTCATCCGCTACGAGGGCCCCAAGGGCGGCCCCGGCATGCGTGAGATGCTGGCAACGACAGCCGCGCTCTACGGTCAGGGCATGGGCGACAA
>JAGRLC010000130.1:0-11618 GCA_020441995.1 Rhodobiaceae bacterium | reverse complement strand
ACGCGCGGCTTCTGCATCGGCCATGTCGGGCCGGAAGCCGCTGTCGGCGGGCCGATCGGCCTGCTGCGCGACGGCGACATCATCGAACTCGATGCAACCGCGGGCACGATAAACGTGCGCCTGTCGGACGAGGAATTGAACAAGCGGCGTGAGGCATGGAAGCCGCGTACCAACGACGCAACGTCTGGGGTGCTGTGGAAATACGCGCAGGAAGTGGGCTCCGCCCGTGCCGGCGCGGTGACACACCCGGGGGGCGCTGCCGAGGTGAAGTGTTATGCGGATGTCTAAGCATCTGATCACGGGCGCGCTTGCGCTGTGCCTTGCCGCACCGGTGGTGCTGGCGGCCGGCCACGTGCGCGCCGATGACAAACAACCCGAACTCACCGACGATGTCGGCCCGGTCAAGGCGTTCCGGATCGGCGCGCGCGCTTATCTGTCCGGTGACTTCCGCTACGCGCTCAAAGCTCTGGAACACGCCGCCAAGGCCGGTCACGCCATGGCAATGTGGAAACTGGGCAAGATGTACGCCGAGGGCGATGGCGTCGCCGAAGACGATCAGCGCGCCTTCGACTACTTCCGCCAGATCGCAAACGCGCATGCCGACGACAACCCGCATTCGCAGTTCGCCAGCGTTTATTCCAACGCCTTCGTCCAGCTTGGCAATTACTACAAGGCCGGCATCCCCGGTTCGCAGGAAGTGCCGCAGAACTATGGCGAGGCGGCGCGCATGTACATGCATGCCGCGACCTATTTCGGCGACGCGGACGCCCAGTACGAACTGGCCCGCATGTACCTCGAAGGCAACGGCGTTCCGCGTGACGCGGCCCAGTCGGTGCGCTGGCTCTACTCGGCGGCCAAGAAGGGCCATGTGGCCTCGCAGGCGCTGCTCGGCGACATGCTGATTTCCGGTGTCGATGTGCACCCGCGTCCCGTCGAGGGGCTCAAGTGGCTGCTGATCGCCAAGGATCATGCCGGCCCGTCCGACCGCGACTGGGTTCTGTCCCTGCACTTCAAGGCGATGCAGGCGACCAGCTCCGAGCAGCAGCTTGAAGCAACCAGCGCTGCCTCAGCGTGGACCGAAAGCTCCGACTGAGTTTCTCTAATTCCGCTTGTCAGGCCGCCAGTTCGATCATGACTGGAACGTGATCGGACGGCTTTTCCCACGCGCGCACGTCCTTGTCGATCATGACGCCGGTCAGCAGATCTGAAGCCTGTGGCGACAGCATCAGGTGATCGATGCGAATGCCGTTGTTTTTCTGCCAGGCGCCGGCCTGGTAATCCCAGAACGAATAGACACCACCGGACGCATCGCAAGCGCGGTAAGCATCCGTGAACCCGAGATGCGTCAATTCGCGGAAAAGCCCGCGCGATTCCGGTTGAAACAACGCGTCATCACGCCAGTTTTCCGGGTTTTTGGCATCTTCCGGCATCGGGATGACATTGTAATCGCCGGCAAGAACGAAAGGCTGTTCTTCGGCAAGACGGTTTTCCGCGTGCGAGATCAGCCGTTTCATCCAGCCCAGCTTGTAGTCGAACTTTTCGGTGCCGAGCGGATTGCCGTTGGGCAGGTAGAGCGAGGCGATTCGCACCGCGCCGCCGTCGGTTGAAACGGTTGCCTCGATGTAACGGGCCTGTTCGTCGCCATCGTCGCCGGGCAGGCGTATTTCGATGTCCTCAAGCGGACGCTTCGACAGGATGGCGACGCCGTTGAAGCTCTTCTGGCCGTGGGTCGCGACATTGTAGCCAAGCCGCTCGATAGCTTCGCGAGGCACGTTCTCGTCGACGCTCTTGAGTTCCTGAAGGCAGACGACATCCGGCTGCCGGTCCTCAAGCCAGGCGCAAACATTATCGATGCGCGACTTGATGCCGTTGACGTTCCAGGTCGCGATTTGCACGTGATGCCGCCTCTATGAGCTTCAGATGGAAAAGCTGGTGCCGCAGCCGCAAGACGCCGTGGCATTGGGATTGTGGATCTGGAAGGACTGTCCGATCAGGCTGTCGACAAAATCGATCTCGGAGCCGGTCAGATACATCAGCGAGACCGAATCGATCAGGACCGTGGCGCCATCGCGTTCAATCACGAGATCGTCGTCCTCGCGCTCCTGAACGAGGCCGAACTCGTACTGGAAGCCCGAACAGCCGCCGCCGGACACCGAAACGCGCAGGGCCGTTCCCGGCGGCTCGTTGGCGACGATCTTTGCCACCCGCTTTGCGGCGCTGGCGCTGACGGTAACGGGCTGGGTGCTGCTCATGGTGCTCTCTGCGGTACGGTTTCCGTCTGGACGCGCTTTTCGTGCGACAAAACGGTTATTCCAGGCTTGCGAGTCGACCCGCAAGCCGCGATAGCGATAAACGTAGGTACACAGCGGATACTGTCAATCCGCACGAAGCCGTCCCCGGAGCAATCCCGCCACGTGACCGCAACATATCAGACCGCTGTATACGCCTCGCAGCCTGAAAGCTCACGCGGGCGGCTTGTATCCGAGCCGCTGAGCCCGACGCGCACGCCGTTTCAGCGCGATCGCGACCGCATCATACATTCAGCCGCTTTCAGACGGCTGCAATTCAAGACCCAGGTCTTCGTGTTCCATGAAGGCGATCACTACCGCACGCGCCTGACGCACACGATCGAGGTCGCGCAGGTTGCACGCTCGATCGCCCGCGTGCTCGGGCTCGACCTGGATCTGTCGGAAGCGATCGCGCTGGCGCATGATCTTGGCCATTCGCCCTTCGGCCATGCCGGGGAGCGCGCGCTGGATCAGGTGATGCGCGATTTCGGCGGTTTCGATCATAACGCCCAGTCGCTGCGCATCGTGAGCAGGCTTGAGCGCCGCTATGCCGCGTTCGACGGCCTAAACCTGACCTGGGAAGCGCTTGAAGGCATCGTGAAGCACAACGGCCCCTTGCGCGACGATGCGGGCAATCCGGCGGGCGAGTACGAGGGCAGGGCCATTCCGGGCGCGATTACCGAGTTCGACGAGCTCTTTTCTCTGCGGCTGGAAACATACGCATCGCTGGAAGCGCAAACGGCGGCTGTCTCCGATGACATCGCCTACAACGCTCATGACGTTGATGACGGATTGCGTGCGGGGCTGTTCACGCTCGATGATATTGCCGCCGAGGTGCCGCTGATCGCGGGGATCGTTAAATCCGTTGACGCCGAATATCCCGGGCTCGACCACCACCGCCGCATCCATGAAACCTTCCGGCTGCTGATCACCCGCGCCATCGAGGATGTCCTGAACGAAGCAGGCAGGCGGCTTGCGCGGACCCGGCCCGGTGATGCGGAAGCCATCCGTTCAGCCGGCATGCCGCATGTCGTGTTCAGCCCGGAATTTTCCGAAAACCTGGCGGTACTGCGCCGTTTTCTGTTCACGCGGATGTATCGCCACCCCCGTGTGACCGCGACCATGGACAAGGCCGCAGGCATCGTGCGCGACCTCTTCGCGTCGCTGCTGGAAGACCCCGCGCAGATGCCGGAGGAGTGGCGTGCCGGCGTCGACGGCATGGATGAAACAAGGCTTGCGCGGCGTATCGCCGACTACATCGCCGGCATGACGGACCGCTATGCAATCGCCGAACACCGCAGATTGTTTGACCATACGCCGAAATTGAGATAGGCGGGCGACCGCCGGAACCGGCTGGATCAGGACATTTTCATGGACGTTTTCAAGGATTTCGCGGCGCGCGTGACCGCCGCAGTGGAGGCGCTGGCTTCAGAGCGTGGCGTCGAACTGCCGGATAACCTGCGCATCACCGTAGAGCCGCCGCGCGACGCAAGCCATGGCGATCTCGCCACCAATGCGGCAATGCTTCTCTCCAAGGTCTTCGCGGCCAAGCCGCGCGACCTGGCGGAAGAGCTTGCGGCAAAGCTTGCCGGCGGCGACGTGACATCGGTCGAANNCGCTGCGCATCGTCACCAAGCTGGAAAAGCGCTATGCCGGGTTTGACGGCCTCAATCTCGCCTGGGAAACGCTGGAGGGTCTCGTCAAGCACAACGGGCCGCTGACGGGCCCCTATGGCGAGGGCCGTCCGCTGCCCGGCCCGATCGCCGAGTTCAGCGCCCAGTTCGATCTCGACCTTTCGCGTCATTCCTCGCTCGAGGCCCAGTGCGCGGCGATCGCCGACGATATCGCCTACAACGCTCACGACCTCGACGACGGCTTGCGGGCGGGCCTGTTTTCGCTGCCCGACGTGACCGGCCTGCCGCTGGTCGGAGACTTCCTGGCAACCGTGCGCGAGCGCTATCCCGGCCTGGAGGAAAGCCGCGTCATCCACGAGATCGTCCGCCGCCAGATCACGGTCATGGTCGAGGATGTCATCCTGACCGGCCAGGCGGCGCTCAACGCGCTCAAGCCGCAAAGCCAGCAGGATATCCGCGCGGCGCGCCGCACCCTGGTGACGTTCTCCGCACCGATGCGGGAGAAGGAACGCGCCATCAAGGCCTTCCTGTTCCAGCGCATGTACCGGGCGCCGAGCGTCATGAAGGTGCGCGAGGACGCCAAACAGGTGATCCGCGACCTCTTCGAAGCCTATTTTTCCGGCAAGGCCGAAATGCCGGACGATTGGGGCCAGAGCTGGCACGAAGCCGATGCCAGTCCCGACGAACAGAAGCGGGCGCGGCTGGTCTGCGATTTTCTCGCTGGCATGACGGATCGCTACGCGATTCTCGAACATCAGCGCTTGTTTGACGCCACACCGGAATTGCGCTAGGCCGCTGCCTGATTTGTCATCAACGCCACGCCCGGAAGCGCGCCTGACCGCGCCATCCCACCAGTCGAGCGCGAAGCCATCATGCCAGAAACCGGTTCCGCTGTTGAGAGTGTGTTCAAACACTTCCATCAACAGATTAAGAGACATCTACAAGCTCTTGATCTTGATGGATTAACGGAAGAATCTATGAGTCGCATTGCGGTCGAGCCGCCGCGCGATCCGGCCCATGGCGATCTTGCCGTCAACGCCGCCATGGTGCTGGCCAAGCCCTTGGGCATGGCGCCGCGCGAGCTTGCCGCCAAACTGGCCGCCAGGCTTGAGCGCGAGCCCGGCATCACCTCGGTACAGATTGCCGGCCCCGGTTTCATCAACATCCGGCTCGAGACCGGCTGGTGGGGCAGGCATCTGCGCCGGATCGTCGGCGCAGGCCGGGATTTCGGCCGCGGCGTGGTGCCGGGCGGCAAGAAGGTCAATGTCGAATATGTGTCCGCCAATCCCACCGGTCCGATGCATGTCGGCCATTGCCGTGGCGCCGTCGTCGGCGACGCGCTGGCCAGCCTGCTGGAGTTCGCAGGCTACGAGGTCACCCGCGAGTACTACATCAATGACGCCGGCTCCCAGGTTGATGTGCTGGCCCGCTCGGCGCACATGCGTTACCGCGAAGCCTGCGGCGAAGACATCGGCGAGATACCGGAAGGGCTGTACCCCGGCGACTATCTGAAACCCGTTGGCATCACGCTCAAGGAGAAATTCGGCGATAGCCTGCTGGGGCGTCCGGAAGGCGAATGGATGGAAACGGTCCGTCAGACCACCATCCACGCCATGATGGACATGATCCGCGACGACCTTGCCGAACTGGGCATCGTCCACGACGTGTTTTTCTCCGAGCAGACGCTGACGCGCGGCAGCGAAGGCGACCTTGTGGCTGAGACCATCGAGGATTTGCGCGCGCGCGACCTCATCTACGAAGGCCGCCTGCCGCCGCCCAAGGGGCAGTTGCCGGAAGACTGGGAAGACCGCGAGCAGACATTGTTCCGCTCCACCGAGTTCGGCGACGACATTGATCGCCCGCTGATGAAGTCGGACGGAAGTTATACCTATTTCGCCAATGACATAGCCTATCACCGCAACAAGTATCTGCGCGGTTTCAAGCGGCAGGTCGATGTATGGGGCGCCGACCATGGCGGCTACGTCAAACGCATGACGTCAGCGGTCAAGGCGATCAGTGGCGGCGAGGCTTCGCTGGAGGTCCGCCTATGCCAGCTCGTCAAGCTGTTCCGTGCCGGCGAGCCGGTCCGGATGTCGAAACGGGCCGGCGATTTCGTCACGCTGCGCGATGTCACCGAAGAGGTCGGGCGCGATGTCGTGCGCTTCATGATGCTGATGCGCAAATCGGACGCGCCGCTCGATTTCGACTTTGCCAAGGTCGTGGAGCAGTCGAAGGACAATCCCGTCTTCTATGTCCAGTATGCCCATGCCCGCGCCAAGTCGATCTTCCGCAATGCGGCCGAGGCGTTCCCGGCGGTGTCGTTTCCGCTTCGCCCTCTGGAACCCGAGGACCTCGCGGCAATCGAACATGAGCACGACATGGCTCTTGTGCGGCGGCTGGCGGAGTTTCCCAGGCTGATCGAAAGTGCCGCTGAATCCGGCGAGCCGCACCGCGTCGCGTTCTACCTTTACGACCTTGCCAGCAGTTTTCACGGCCTGTGGACTCTGGGCAAAGACCTGCCACAATTACGTTTTATTCATGAAAATAACGAACAACTAACTACAGTACGTTTGCATCTCGTGGCTGCTGTAGCCGCAGTCGTTGCAGCAGGTTTGTCCGTCCTGGGGGTGAGGCCGGCAGAAGAGATGCGGTAATTACCTCGGCCGGGGTAGGGCGGGGCGAGCGGAGTGGGGGAATATGTTCCTTCGTTCAGATCGTTCCCGGCACCGAGCCGGTGAACCGGTGCCGATGAATGGCCCTGCGGCCATCATTGAAATGCGCCGGTTGCGCGTAAGAGGACTGGCGCATGACGCATGATCGATCCACAGGCGGTGACGACACGCTTTTTGCCGATCTGGAGCGTGAGCTCGGTGGCGGGCAGGGTGGCTCTTCGGCCGCGGCCCCTTCCGACGACCCGCTTGCAGAACTTGCAAGACTGATTGAGGAAAGCCGAGGCGCTGCGCCTTCCGCGCAGCCAAAGCAGGCTCAGCCGCAGCAACCACAGCAACCACAGCAGCCAGCGGCGCCCCGTGCGCCCGCTCCGCAGCAGCCGGCACGGCCTGCTGCGCCATCCTATGGCGACGATATCGCGCTGGGGCTGGAGGAATCGCTGCGCGGCATGGATTTCTCGTCCGATGCCGACCCCTTTGCCCAGCCCGGCGACATGTCAAGCGACATGGCGGCGCCGGCTCCGCAGCCGAAACAGGCCGCACCTGCCCAGCAGCCCCCGCGCGCACCGGCACAGCAGATCCCGGCTCCTCAGCCAGCCGCCCCGGAAGCGGACGATCCGTTTGCCAGCCTTGAAAGCGCGTTGAGCCGCGTCGTTGCCGACGCGCCTGCGGCAGCGCCCCGTCAGACAAGCCATGGTTTGACCGCTGCTCCGGGACATAATCCATATGCGGCGCACACCTCCGCGCCTCAGTACGATGCCTATGATTCCGTGCCCGAGCCGGGCATCCAGTATGACGAAGGCGCTCCTGAGTTTGCTGATGCGGAAGAAGGCGCGTCTCCCTACGACGAAACCGGGTATGAATACGAGGAAAACCCGCGGTCATCGCGCGGCATGTATGTCGTTGGCGCGTTGATCGGACTGGTGGTCGTCGGCGGTGCCGCGGCCTATGGTTTCAAGTCCTTGATGGGCGGCGGCGAGGACAATGTGCCGCTCGTGACCGCATCCGATGTCCCCGCCAAGACGATACCGGAGCCAAGCGCCCAGCAGCCCGCGCAGCAGGGCAAGCTTGTTTATGACCGCATTGGCGGCAATGGCGACGATACGGCGAACAGCCAGATCATGCCGCGTGAGGAGCAGGTTGCCATCGGCACAGATGGCCGCTCGGTGCGCGTGATTTCCGGCGATGGCGCTCCGCCTGCGCCAACCACGGGCTCCGAGGGTGAGGATTCACGGCGTGTGCGTACGCTGACGGTCCGCCCTGACGGTCAGATCGAGACACCACCGCCGCCGGCCCCGCCTGCGCCGAGCGTTGCCCAGCAGCAACCCGCGCCGCAGACGGCTCCCACGCAGGCGCCGGAACCTGTCCCGTCTCAGGTTGCCACCAATACCGGTGGAAATCAGCGGCCGCCGAACCAGCTTGATGTCGTGCGCCAGAATGCGCAGCGCGAAGCCCAGAGTCAGGGTGTCCCGCTTCCGCTCACACGGCCCGCGCCGTCGGCTGCCGGCAACCAGCAATCGCAGACCCCTGTGGCCGTGGCTCCAATCCAGATTCCGCAGGCGCCGATTGCCGTACAGCCGCAACGCCAGCCGAACACGGTCCGTATTCCCCAGCGTGGATCGGACGATGCTGCGGCGATTGTGACGGCACCGGCCCGGCGGCAGGCGCCAGCTCCGGTTCAGCAGCAAGCGAACATACCGGTTGCCGTTGCGCCGTCTCAGTCCGCTCCGCAGCAGCAGACGCAGGTGGCTTCCGTACCTCGTCAGCAGGCTCCCCGGCAGGCTGCCCCGATTACCTCGGGCTACGTGGTTCAGGTTGCGTCCAGCCGCAGCGAAGCGGATGCGCAGTCTGCCCTGAGTCGGGTCCAGGGACAGGCCGGAGGCGCGCTCAGCGGTTATCAGCCCCAGGTTCAGCGTGCCGATCTGGGTACGCGCGGCATCTTCTATCGCGCCGCATTCGGCCCGATGCAGAGCATGTCGGAAGCGACCTCGGTGTGTAACAAGCTGAAGTCGAGCGGAGTCGACTGCTTCGTCCGCTGATTGATCCCTCCGGTTCTTGCCGGATCAACGCCTGTGTAAAGGCGGCGGCGTTGCTTGACGCTGCCGCTTTTCTGTTTCTACTTAATCCGTGGCCATTTTCTCCTATATCAGCGGCGTAGCCGGTACCATTCTGGACCCGGCCGAAAGGACGCTTTTCAAGGAACGCCCGCCCTGGGGCGCGATCCTGTTCGCGCGCAATATCGAAACACCGGATCAGGTCAGAAACCTCGTTGGCGAAATTCGCGAGGTTCTAGGCCGTGCGGATGCGCCGATACTGATCGACCAGGAAGGCGGCAGGGTCCAGCGTCTTCGCCCGCCGCACTGGCCGGGTTATCCACCGGCAAGCGTGTTCGCGGATATTTATGCGGACGACCCCGATGCCGCCCGCCGCGCGGCATGGACGGGCGCGCGCCTGATTGGCGAGGATCTTCACGAACTGGGTATCAATGTCGATTGTCTGCCCGTCGCCGACATCAGCTTCCCGGAAACGCATAAGGTGATCGGAGACCGGGCCTACGGGGAAACACCCGAGCAGGTCGTTGATCTTGCCGCTTCCGCCGCCGAAGGGCTGATGCAGGCTGGCGTTCTGCCCGTTCTCAAGCATATCCCCGGACATGGCCGGGCCACGGTCGACAGCCACCTGGATCTGCCGGTGGTGAAAACGACACGCACCGAGCTCGAACTGACCGATTTCGCCGCCTTCACCGGGCTTCACCATTTGCCCATGGCGATGACTGCGCATGTCATCTACACGAGTATAGACCCGGACAATCCCGGAACGACGTCGCGCAAGGTTATCGAGGACGTGATCCGTGGCGACATCGGTTTCGACGGATTGCTGATGAGCGATGACCTGTCGATGAAAGCATTGTCCGGGCGCTTTGGAGCGCGCACCGCGGCCGCTCTCGATGCGGGATGCGATATCGCGCTTCATTGCAACGGGCAGATGGAGGAAATGCAGGCGGTTGCAGCCGGCGCGCGTGTTCTGACGGGCGATGCGGCGGCCCGCGCAGAACAGGCGCTGGAGCGCATCCACCGAATCGCTTGCGATACGCAAGGGCTGCGCGAGGCGTTTGCCGCGCTGACCGGTTACGGCATGGCGTCATGAACACAACGACCTTCGAGGAAGACGCGCAAGGAACCCGTCCCGCAGATCGGCAGCAGGAGGGCGAATCCCTGATTGTCGATGTGGCCGGTTTCGAAGGCCCGCTCGACCTTCTGCTGGCCCTTGCCCGCGCGCAGAAAGTCGATTTGGCGCGCGTCTCCATTCTGGCGTTGGCCGAGCAATATCTCGGCTTCATCCAGACGGCGCGCAAGCTGCGCCTGGAACTGGCTGCCGACTATCTTGTGATGGCGGCCTGGCTTGCCTATTTGAAGTCCCGTCTGCTTTTGCCCGAGCCCGAGGACGACGAACCGACCGGCGAAGAACTGGCCGAAGTGCTAGCTTTCAGGCTCCGCAGGCTTGAATCGATGCGTGAATCGGCAGCAAAGCTGATGAATCGAAACAGATTGGGCCGTGACGTTTTTCCGCGCGGCCAGCCCGAAGGGGTCAAGGCCATTCGCCGCAGTTCCTGGGATGCGGACCTGATCGACCTGCTCAAGGCCTATGCCGACCGGCGCCAGCGCGCCGTGCCGCGCACCTATGTCATGCGCTCGCGAGACGAGATATGGCCGCTGGCGGAGGCGCGCGAAGCGCTGACCCGTCTACTGGGGCCGATTGCGGACTGGACGCCGATCGACCTCATCCTGTCGTCCTATATGGAGGACACGCCGGCGCGCGGTTCGGTCATTGCGAGCGGTTTTGCGGCAAGCCTTGAGCTTGTGCGCGAGGGCAGGGCGGAGTTACGGCAGGACCGACATTTCTCACCATTGATGGTAAGATCGGCGCGAGGAGAGTAGGCCTCGGGCTTGCGGAGTTGAGTTGATGGCGGACAACACCACAAAGAAAGTACAGCAAGCGGGTGACAGCGCGGCTTTCAGCCCGAATGTCACGGTTCTTGCGACCCGTTCGGCGCAATTGCGCATGGTCGAGGCGCTGCTGTTCGCCGCCACGGAGCCGCTGGATGTCGCGTCCATTGCCGCGCGCATGCCCGATGGTTGCGATGTGCCGGCGCTGCTGACCGAGTTGCAGAATGATTACGCCAAGCGCGGCGTGAACCTCGCCAGGGTTGGCGATGGATGGCGCTTCCGCACCGCCGACGATCTGGCCTTCCTTCTGCGTCAAGAGCAGGTGGAACAGAAAAAGCTGTCGCGCGCCGCGCTGGAGACACTCGCCATCATCGCCTATCACCAGCCGGTGACGCGCGCGGAGATCGAGGAAATCCGTGGCGTGTCGATCAGCCGTGGCGTCCTTGATGTGCTCCTGGAAACCGGCTGGATACGCATGCGCGGCCGCCGCCGCACGCCGGGGCGTCCGGTTACCTATGGCACCACGCCCGACTTCCTCGATCATTTCGGCCTGGAGAACGTGCGCGATCTGCCGGGCATGGATGAGCTGAAGGCCGCGGGCCTGCTTCAGACCGATATACCGGACAACCTGAAGATACCCGCGCCGAGCGACGACGAGGCGCTGGCGCCCGATGAAGACCCGCTCGACGAGGCCGATGTCGATGAAGAACTTTCCTCGGTGCCCGGCGATGAAGACGAGACCCCGCCACCCAGCCTTGACTGAAGTCTAAGGCTTTTCGACTCAACTGGTCTATATTTTCGCGGCGAAAACGCTACTTTGCGCACTTCGCCCGGCCACGCGCCGGCTTTCGCTTTGCCGGACAGGATATGACGCAGCACACTCCGACACCCCGTCAAAACGCCAATCAGGCCCCGGCCGCGCCGGGACCGCGCGCGCGCGCCGGCGCGACGATTGCAGCGGAAGTGTCCTTTCATGGTGTCCATCATGCTTATGGCCGGACCCCTTCGCTGCGCGGAATAGATCTCGAAATCGCGCCGGGTGAGGTGATTTGCCTGCTTGGTCCCTCCGGCTGCGGCAAG
>JAGRLC010000025.1 GCA_020441995.1 Rhodobiaceae bacterium | reverse complement strand
TCCTGTCGCAGCCGTTCTTCGTCGCTGAAATCTTCACCGGTTCGCCGGGCAAGCTGGTTGCGCTCGAAGACACCATCAAGGGCTTCAAGGGTCTTTGCGAAGGTGAATACGACCACCTGCCGGAAGCCGCCTTCTACATGGTCGGCACCATCGAGGAAGCCATCGAGAAGGCGCAGAAGCTTGCCGCCGACGCGGCCTGATCTTCGGCTTTCTGAGGAGTTAGGTTTATGGCCGATACGCTGAAATTCGAACTGGTCTCGCCGGAGGAGCTGCTCCTGTCGGGCGATGCGTTCGAGGCGACGGTGCCGGGTGTCGAAGGCGAATTCGGCGTGCTGCCGCAGCACGCGCCGTTCGTTTCGGCGCTTCGTCCGGGCATCCTGAAGGTGAAGATGGCCGACGGCAGCGATCACGAGATCTTCGTACGCGGTCTCGCCGAGGCCGGGCCCGAGGCACTGACCGTGCTTGCCGAGTTCGCGCTTCGCGTTGGCGATTATGACGCCGAGAAGGTTGCAAGCGACATCCGCGATGCCGAGGAAGACGTCCGCGACGCTTCCGACGAAGCGGCAAAGGCCAAGGCCCAGTTGAACCTGAAGCATCTCACCGACATGCAGGCGGTGATGGCGCAGCGTTAATATCGGCGCCGTCAGCGGGAAAAGAATCAAGGGGAGCCATCGGCTCCCCTTTTTTATTCAGGATACAAGGCCGCGGAAGGCCATGACGATCTGCCGGTAAACATCGCGTTTGAACGGCACGATGAGCTTCTCAAGCTCGTCCATCTCGGCCCAGCACCATTCGTCGAACTCGGGCTTGTGTTTGCCGCCGCCGGGGCTCCGGACGTTGATTTCCGTGTCGTTGCCGGTAAAGCGCAGCGCGAACCAGCGTTGCTTCTGGCCACGGAAGCGGCCCTTCCAGCTCACGCCGATCAGATCTGCGGGAAGGTCGTAGGTGAGCCAGCCGGGTGTTTCGCCAATCACTTCAGCGGAGGTGACGTTGGTTTCCTCGTAAAGTTCGCGAAAGGCGGCCTGGCGCACGTCCTCGCCTTCGTCGATACCGCCCTGTGGCATTTGCCACCAGTGGCCGGATCCCTCCGCATCCGCTTCGACATCGGTGCGGCGGCCGAGCCAGACCTTGCCGGACGCATTCAACAACATCACACCGACACAGGGGCGGTATGGCAGGCGGGACGGATCAACGTTCATCGGACGGGTCTTTCCGGAAAGGGATGATGCGGGGCATGCGGAAGATCAGGATGCGCCGGTTTTGATCAATGCCGAAACCGGAACGATGGCAATGTTTTTCTGTTCCAGAACCTTGATCCAGTCCTCAAGCGCGCTGATCGAGCCGGGCAATGCGCTGACTATTCCGACGGCATAACCCCGGTCGGTAGCGATCTCCATCAGGTTGGAAAGCTCGGCATCGATGGCATCGCGCCCGGGATTTGCATCGATGACCTTGTCGGCCTTCAGGAACGACATGCCAAGGCGTTCGGCGGTGATGGCGGATTTGCCTTGCGGCGCCGTGCCATCATCGAGATACATGACGCCACGGTTGCGCAACTCGGTCAGTATCGGCGCGAGGGCCGGTTCCTCTGCAACAAACTTGGCGCCCATGTGATTCAGCATGCCGACATATCCGACCATGCGCGCCATGACCCAGTGCAGCTTGTCGATATTCTGACGCTCGGGCAGCGTGGTCAGAAGGGTGTGCGGCCCGGGATCGTTATCGGGATAATCGTAAGGCTCCAGCGGCACCTGGAGCATCAGTTCGTGACCGTCGGTGCGGGCAATGCGCGACAGGCGCCGCAAGTCACGGCCATAGGGGGCAAAGGCGAGGGTCACATCCGCGGGAAGCCTGTGGATTGCATCCTCGGTGCCGGCCGCGGAAATCCCCAGGCCACTGACGATCAAGGCGATGCGCGGCTGGCCGGGTGCAAGGACAGGCGCCGCGCGGGCGTAGACGTCCACGGACTTGCGGCCATCGGCGGCGATTTTCGGCAGCGGCCCGTGGCGGCCCTGTTCGATCAGATCGACGTTGCCGTCGATGGCGCCGGCAATCGGGTCGGAAATAACAACCTGGCCACCGGATTCCTCCGGCAGCCGGATCCGGTCTCCCGGGACCTGGGGGGAATCGTCCTTATCATCGGTGGCAGTGCGAATCTGCGCCTGTTGCTCGCCTGTCTCCCGGGATTTGGGTTCGTTCAGAGCGGCGCGCGCGACAGGCTGGCCGCCGAGCGGATCATTGACGAAGAGGGCCCAGCCCAAGGCAAACACGAACACCGTACCGAGGCCTGCCAGCAGAAATGTCAGGACCGAAACGGTCTTCATGCGATCGCGTAGCTGCGATCCGATCCTGCGCACGGGCGCAGCAATGTCCGTTGCCGCCATTGACCTCTGCCATGGTTCAACCCGGTCCGCCAACCGGGTTTGGCCTCAATCGAAATCCGGGCAGCCACGGGGGCTGTCCGGAATCGGTATTGTCGTTCAATCACCGAAGAGGATGACTAGCAGCAACCGGTTTCGCAATTGCCAATGCGGCCGGTCAGTTTGCTTTCACCGCACCTTCGGGATCGGGGGGGAACATCGCATGCTTCTCGACGCCACGCAGCAGCGACAGCGCATATTGCAGCTGCTTGTCTTTTTCGCGTTCGCGCGGAACGTAATTCGACGATCCTGATTTTTCGTCGCCTTCGCCCGTGAGGTGTCCGGGCAGGCTTGCTTCGCCACGGGTATCGGCGTCCTTCAACTCTTCGGGCAGCTCCTGCTGCACCTCGATGTCCGGAACGATACCCTGAGCCTGGATCGAGCGTCCGCGCGGCGTGTAGTAACGCGCCGTCGTCAGCTTCAGCGCGCCATTGTTGCCGGCCAGCGGAACCAGCGTCTGGACCGATGCCTTGCCGAAGGAACGGGTGCCGACGATGGTGGCGCGGCGGTGATCCTGAAGCGCGCCGGCGAAAATCTCGGCTGCCGAGGCGGAGCCGCCGTTGATCAGAACAACCACGGGCGCAGCCTTGACGTAATCGCCCGGCTTGGCGTTGCGGCGTTCGACCTGATCAGGATCGCGGCCGCGCGTTGAAACGATTTCGCCACGGTCGAGGAACAGGTCGGAAACGAGCACGGCCTGATCCAGAAGGCCGCCGGGATTATTGCGCAGGTCGAGGAGATAACCTTTGAGCTTGTCGGCCGGAATTTCCTCACGCAGCTTGTCGATGGCCTTGCGCAGTTCGGTTTCGGTCTGCGCGTTGAACTGGGAAACGCGGATATAGGCAATGTCGTCTTCCGCTTCCTGGCGAACGGAACGGATGCGGATGGTGTCGCGGATAACCGTAATCTCGACTTCCTTGCGCTCTTCACCGCGCAGGATGGTCAGCACGATCGGTTCGGAAACGGCGCCGCGCATTTTCTTCACGGCTTCGTTCAGCGTCATGCCCTGAACCTCTTCGCCGTCCAGCTTGGAGATCAGATCGCCCGGCAGGATGCCGGCACGGAAGGCGGGCGTGTCGTCGATGGGAGAAACGACCTTGACCAGGCCCTCTTCCATCATCACCTCGATGCCCAGGCCACCGAACTCGCCGCTCGTCGATTCGAGCATCTCGCGGTAGGCCTGCTCGTTGAGATAGGTCGAGTGCGGATCGAGTGTCTGCAGCATGCCGTTGATGGCGCCCTCGATCAGCTTGCCGTCCTCGGTCGTCTCGACATAGCCGGAGCGCACACGCTCGAAAATATCACCGAACAGGTTCAACTGCCGATAGGTCTCTGAATTCGCGGCGCTTGCGGTTCCGAGCGGCAGGAAGGGCTGGGAGGCCATTATAACGGTTCCAGCACCCACCATTGCGCCCAACAGGACAAGGGAAATCCTTCGCATCAGCCTTCAACTCCATTCGGATTGTCCGCCCACCAGGGCTGCGGATTGATCGCACGCCCGTCTTTGCGGAATTCAACGTACAAGACTGGCTGTATCGGCCCGCCAGTCGGGGTCACAGCGCTCGCAAGAGCCAGTGTTCCCATCTGGCCAACCGGTTCACCGGCAAGCACAAACTGACCAACCTCGGCATTCACGGATTCGAGGCCGGCCATGACGATATGATACCCGTCGCCAGCGTCTATGATCAAGAGTTGGCCATAGCTGCGGAACGGGCCGGAATAGGCGATCCAGCCATCGCTTGGCGCGGTGACCTGTGCGCGTGCGCGCGTGGCGATGGACAGGCCGTCGGATGTGCCGCCATAGGTGTCCGGCGCGCCGTATTCGCGAATGATGGCGCCGGCGGCAGGCAGCGGAAGCGTGCCCTTGGCGGAGGCGAACTTGACCGCGGGCTTAAGCCGCCCGGTGTCGCGGAGGGCCTGCTGCGGGCTTCTCTCGGGCTCTTTCGGTTTTGCCGCCTCGGCAGCGGCACGGCGCGCGGATTCCGCCTCGATGGCGGCAAGCAGCTGTTGCAGGTCTTCGGCGCGCGCGGCCAGTTCGTCGGCGCGCTTTCGCTCCGAACTCATCCGCTCTTCCGCGACAATGGATTCCTGGGTCTTGGCATCCAGCAGCGCGGTCAGCCTGATTTGTTCATCACCGAGTTTGTCGGTCTCATCGGCAAGCCGGATGCGTTCAGCGGCAATGTCTTCCTTGACCTTGATCAGTTCGGCAAGGTCGCGGCCCAGGGTCTCCGTTTCGCGGCGCAGATCCGGTACGACGGCGCCGAGCAGCATGGCGCTGCGCACGGTGGCGAGCGCGTTGTCCGGCGAGACGATGACCGCAGGCGGCGGGCGGTGCCCGAGTTTTTCAAGAGCAGCCAGCAAAACCGCAAGTGTGCCGCGTTGTCCGGCCAAGGCCTTGCGCAATTCCGTTTCACGGCCCTGCTGGATCGAAAGACGGTTTTCGGTTTGCAGGATTGCGCTTTCGTAGCGCTTGATCCGTTCAGCCGTTGCGATCAGCCGGGCATTTATTTCGGCGCGGTCGTTCTTGAGCGAGGCGACTTCGGCTTCGATCTCGCGCAGCTTTTCCCGCTGCGCCTCGATGTCGGTATTGACCGCGTTGAGTTCGGCGCGCGTCTTGTCGGGATCCTCGTCGCCAGCCGCCCGCGCAGGAAGCGCGCCCGATGCGAACAGGCAAACGCCGCCAAGCGCGGCAATGCGCGTCAGCTTGTTCAGCATTCCAGACCGGATCGCTTGGTTTTCGGGGTCAGCTATCATCGCTTGCGCAATCTACCGGTGGCGGCGTTAACGATCTGTCAACCACGTCCGGCAGCACTTGGGTCATAAATTAGGGAGTAACGAACCGCCTGACCATGGCGCAGATAAGGCATTGAGCGGTCAATCGCGTGATTTGTTGCCTCACGGCGCTCTACGGGCGGTCACAATTGCTTCATCGGCGCCGGTTCAGGCCCGGTGGTAGGGGTGGCCGGACAGGATCGTGGCGGTGCGATAGAGCTGTTCGGCCAGCATGATGCGCACGAGCCGGTGGGGCCATGTCACCTTGCCGAAAGCGATGCGCGCGTGCGCGCTGGCCGCAAATGCGGGATCGAGGCCGTCCGGGCCGCCGATCACGAAGGCGGTTTCGCCGATGCCCTCGTCGCGCCAGCCGCCGACGAGCCGGGCCAGCTCCTCGCTGGTCAGCATCTTGCCGCGTTCGTCCAGGGTCACGAGGCGGGTGTTGCCGGTCTCAAGTCTGGAGGAAATCGCCGCCGCTTCTTCCGTTTTGCGGCGGGGCGCATCGGGGCTGCGGCTTTCGTCGAGCTCGATCTCGTCGCGCCAAGCAAGGCCGATGCCTTTGCCGGTTGCGGCAAAGCGTTTCAGATAGTCGTTGCAGAGAGTGCGTTCGGGCCCGGCCTTGAGCCGCCCGACAGATATGATCCGGATGCGCATAACGTAACTCTAGCGATAGGCCGGCAGGCGGCCTATCGGCAAAATGTCAGTGCGCCGACTGGTCTTCCAGCGCCGGGGCCGACCACATCTTTTCCAGATTGTAGAACTCGCGGACTTCCGGACGGAAGACATGGACGATGACATCGCCGGCATCGATCAGCACCCAGTCGCAGGTCTCAAGACCCTCGGCGGGAACGTTGCCGTAACCACCGTCCTTGAGCGCGCGCAGAACGCGGTCCGCAACAGCGCCGACGTGGCGGTCGGAACGGCCGGATGCGATCACCATCGTGTCGGCGATGGCGGACTTGCCGCTGAGATCGATCGAGTTGACATTCTCGGCCTTGGCGTCGTCGAGCGCCTCGGTGACGAGATCAAGAAGGCCCGTTTGAGGCATTGCGCCGTGAACGCGGGCCTTGTCGGCGGCGGTCATATGCTCGCCGGTGGACACATGCTTGGTCAGGAATCCTGTCTCCATGATGCAATCGCAAACGCTTCATCGTCCGGTGCGTTCCGTCCGGTGAAATCGGATGCTGTTTTCCGGGTAAATTTCAGCAGTCGCATATAGTTGCGGGCAGATGTGTCCGCAAGGGTCAAGCGGCGAAAGCCGTATGCGTATTGCCTCAATCGCAACACAAGAGGGCGATGTCTCCATCACCTTTCGAAGGTTCCGGCCCGATTGCCGCAACGACTCGAAGGATAAGGCACAAGCGATGACTGTTTCAACACAGTATAAATTATTACGCGATCTGTGCTTTTTCCGCCGCACCGGCACCATTGGCGCGAAGCAGCGTCGATGACAGCGGGTTAAGGGGGGCACGCAGGAAAACCCATGCCGGCGGCACGGTCCCGCAAAGCATTTGCGCATCGCGTTCCTGTAAACGGAAGCGGTCCAGCTTGCGCGCGGCAGGGCTTGCAAGAGCCTTTTGCGTGTAGCCGGGGCGGTCGATCACGGCGATGGGCAGCAACTCCGCAATCTGCCTCCAGCCGTGCCAGCGGTGGAAGCCGGCCAGATTGTCCGCCCCCATGACCCAGACAAAACGGACCGGGGGAAGCCGGCGCTTCAGCCATTGCACCGTATCGAGCGAACGCGATACGCCGATATCGGCCTCTATGGAAAGAATTTCGATGCATGGGTCGTGCGTCAGCGCCTGGGCTGCCGCCATCCGGTTCTCCAGCGGGGCCAATTCGCTATGGTTCTTGAGCGGATTGCCCGGCGTGACAAGCCACCAGAGCCGGTCGAGACCAAGCCGCTTCAGGGCGATGTCGCTGACATGCGCATGGCCTTTGTGCGGCGGGTTGAACGACCCGCCATAGAGCCCGATGCGCATGCCCGGCGCGGTGCCCGGCAGGGGCGGCCAGATCGATGCGCTTTGCCGGACAGGTGTCTTCATGACTTGCCGGGCCCTCAGGGGCGGGTCTGGCCTGTGCCGTGCACGCGGTATTTGAAGCTTGTGAGCTGCTCGACGCCGACGGGGCCGCGCGCATGCATGCGGCCTGTGGCAATGCCGATTTCCGCGCCCATGCCGAATTCGCCGCCATCGGCGAACTGGGTCGAGGCGTTGTGCATGACGATGGCGGAATCGACGATGTGCATGAAGGTGTCCGCCGCCGCCTGATCATCGGTGATGATTGCTTCGGTATGGGCAGAACCATACCGGGCGATGTGCCCGGCGGCCGCATCCAGATCATCCACCACGCGCATCGAAATGACCGGGCCGAGATGCTCCTTGCCCCAGTCCTCGTCGGTTGCGGGGATGGCGCCGGGAACGGCGGCGCAGACAGTTTCGTCGCCATGGATTTCGCAGCCTGCGGCAATCAGCGCTTCGGCGATGGGGGCGATGTGGGTGTTGGCGACGGCCTTGTCGATGAGCAGGCATTCCGCCGCGCCACAGATCGAGGTGCGGCGCATCTTGGCGTTGACGATGACATCGACGGCCATGCCGAGATCGGCCCTGGCATGGACGTAGATGTGACAGATGCCTTCCAGATGCGCGAAGACGGGAACGCGGGCCTCCGCTTCGATGCGGCCCACAAGCCCCTTGCCGCCGCGCGGCACGATGACATCGATGTTTCCGCCAAGGCCGGTCAGCATGGCGCCGACGGCGTCGCGGTCGGCGACGGGAACGAGCTGGATCGCCTCGCGGGGCAGACCTGCCTCTTCCAGACCTTTCTGAAGGCAGGCGTGGATAGCCGTTGCCGCGCCCAGCGCATCGGAACCGGACCGCAGGATCGCGGCATTACCGGCCTTCAGGCACAGCGCGCCGGCGTCAGCCGTCACATTGGGGCGGCTTTCGAAGATGATGCCGATCACGCCGAGCGGCGTGCGCACGCGCTCGATTTTCAGGCCGTTGGGGCGTTCCCATGACGCGATCACCGAGCCGACCGGATCGTCCAGGGCGGCAATCGCCTCGATACCCGCCGCCATGGCTTCGATGCGTTCCTCATTCAGCGTCATGCGCTCGATGAAGCTGCCGGCGAGCTGCCGTTGTTTGGCAGCCGCGATGTCGGCGGCATTGGCCTTGATAATTTCACCGGCATTGGCGCGTATGGCCGCAGCCATGGCATGAAGCGCCGCGTTGCGGGTGGATGCCGGCGAGATCGCAAGCGTATGGGCGGCGGTGCGCGCGGCCTTGCCCATCGACATCATCAGCGCGGTGACGTCGGCCGTCTCTTCGCGAAGCTTGATTGCATCCATCGTCGTCACTTCCCATCAGGCGCGCCCGACCTGGCACCCAGCGCCATGTCGTCGCGATGTATCATCTCGCTTCTGCCGGCATAACCCAACAGGGATTCGATCTCCGCCGAGCGCCGGCCCATGATCAGCCGCGCGTCACCGTCATCATAGGCGATCAGCCCGACCCCGAGCAGGGTTCCGGCCTCATCGCGGATGGCGACGCTGTCGCCGCGGCCGAAACGCCCCTCCACCTGTTTCACGCCGGCGGGCAGCAGGCTTTTGCCGGCTTGCAACGCGTTGCAGGCGCCGGCATCAAGAAAGACCGAGCCGCGCGGCTCCAGCGTGCCTGCGATCCAGGTCTTGCGCGCGGCAACAGGCGTGCCGGAGGGCAGGAACCATGTGCTGCGCCCGCCGGTATCGATACGGCGGATGGGATGCATCTCGTGGCCGGACGCGATGATCAGCGTTGCGCCGGCGCCGGTCGCGATCTTCGCGGCCTCGACCTTGGTTTGCATGCCGCCGCGCGACAGCTCCGAGCCCGCGCCGGAGGCCATGGCCTCGATCTCCGGCGTGATGTGCGGAATTTCAGGGATGAAAACCGCGTCCGGATTCTGCGCCGGCGGGGCCGTGTACATTCCATCGACATCGGACAGCAGAAGCACCAGATCGGCGCTCGCCATGGTGCCGACGCGGGCGGCGAGGCGGTCGTTGTCGCCGTAACGGATTTCCGTTGTCGCCACGGTGTCGTTCTCGTTGACGACGGGAATGGCGCCGAGTTTCAGCAGGTTGTTGAGCGTCGCGCGCGCATTGATGTAGCGGCGGCGCTCCTCGGTGTCGCCCAGCGTCAGCAGGATCTGGCCCGCCGCATGGCCGCGGTCGCCCAATACTTCGCTCCATGCTCGCGACAGCACGATCTGGCCAACGGCTGCCGCCGCCTGGCTTTCTTCCAGTTTCAGTTTGCCGCGCGGCAGCTTCAAAACGCTGCGCCCGAGCGCGATGGCGCCCGACGACACGACGAGCACGTCGGTGCCGCGAGCGCTCAAGGCGGCAATATCGTCGGCGAGCGCGGCGAGCCACTCACCTCGCAGGCCGGTCTTCTGATCGACCAGCAGCGCGGAGCCGACCTTGACGACAATGCGCCTGAAGCCCGCAAGCCTGCCGCCAGCGTCCATGCCCGTCCGGGTTTCTTCCGTGGTGATCGTCATGGGGTATCGCCTCAGGGACGCCAGGCTGGTTCGGGTGCGGCATCCTTTGCCTTTTCGGCGGCCTTCTCGCGTTCGATCGTGTCGGCAAGCTTGCGCAGCAGGGGAATCATGCCCTCGTTGGACACGGCGGAGACGCGGGCGATCTTATGCCCGAGTTCATCTTCCAGTGGCTTTGCCTGCATGTCGGCGAGTTCGGCATCGAGGCTGTCGCATTTCGACAGCGCAACGATCTCGGGCTTCTCCGCCAGCAGCCCGTCGCCATAGGCGTCCAGTTCGGCGCGCACCGTGCGATAGGATTCGACGGGGTCCTCGCTCGACCCGTCGACGAGATGCAGCAGCACGCGGCAGCGTTCGATATGGCCAAGGAATGTGTCGCCGAGACCGGCGCCCTCATGGGCGCCTTCGATGAGGCCTGGAATATCGGCCAGCACGAACTCACGGCCATCGACATAGACGACGCCAAGGCCGGGATGCAGGGTCGTGAAAGGATAGTCGCCGATCTTCGGTCGGGCCGAGGAGACGGCGGACAGGAACGTCGATTTTCCCGCATTGGGCAGGCCGACAAGACCGGCGTCGGCGATCAGCTTGAGGCGCAGCAAAATCGTGCGTTCCTCGCCGGGCAGGCCGGGGTTCGCGTGGCGCGGCGCCTGGTTGGTCGATGTCTTGAAGTGCGCGTTGCCGAAGCCGCCATTGCCGCCCTTCGCGATGAGTACGCGCTGGCCGATCTCGGTCAGGTCGGCGATTTCGCTGCCGTCCTCGGCATCGAAAATCTGCGTGCCGGCGGGCAGGCGGATGATCGCGTCCGCGCCATTCGCGCCGGTGCGGTCCTTGCCCATGCCATGGACGCCATTCTTGGCCTTGATGTGCTGCTGGTAGCGGTAGTCGATCAGCGTGTTGAGACCCTCGACGCATTCCGCCCAGACATCGCCGCCCCTGCCGCCGTCACCGCCATTGGGGCCGCCGAACTCGATGTATTTCTCGCGCCGGAACGAGACGCAGCCCGGCCCGCCGTTGCCGGCTTTGACGTAGACCTTTGCCTGATCGAGAAATTTCATCGGAATAATCTGTTTTGTCTGGCGTTCACCCCGGCCGCGCCGGTTCCGGCCTTGATAGCCGAACCGGGCGCCCGGAGCGAATCATCCTGTTACTTGTAGTAACTTTATGCGGCGGCCCAGGATTTCAGGCTCTCCCAGTTCCGCCGGGTGAGCCTGAAGGCGAAGATCGGCACGACCGCGCCCTCGAAGCGGGAATCGATCATGTCGAGGCCGCCATACTGGAAGCCGCATTTCTCGATCACGCGGCGAGAGCCGACATTGGCGACCCGGCATCCCGCACCGATCGCCTCGCAATCGGATTCCGTGAAGACGAGGTCGATCAGGGCCTGAACGGCTTCGGTCGCATAGCCATTGCCCCAGTGCGGTTCGCCGATCCAGTAGCCGAGCTGCGGCAGCTCGAACTCGGGCAATTCGCCATACCCGCAGGCCCCGACGATTTCGCCGGTACCGGCAAGCGTGATGACGAAGGCGCATTCGCTTGTATCGGCTGAATTGACCGAGGCGATCCACTCTGTGGCATGGGAGCGTTTATACGGATGCGGCATGCGCGCAAGCCAGCGCGATACCTCGACATTGTTGGCAAGCGTTGTGATGGCGTCGGCATCGTTTGCCGTCGGCCTGCGCAGCACCAGCCGTCTCGTCGTCAGCTTGGCAGGGCAGCAGATTTTGCTGCCGAGCTTACTATCCGCCTCTTCACTCCCGCCCATGATACCCTCCAGTCAGGTCGGCTGACCCCGCCCGATGCGGGATCAATAAGAAAACCGGGAAGATGGCGATCCATCGACCCGGTTCCTGATTACCTGCTGGCAGGTTCGCCGGGGCTTTAGATCGCCGGCGAACCAATATGTGGGTTCGCCGTTATTCGGCTGCCGTCATCGGTCGCACAGCCACGTAGGTGCGTCCGTTGGCCTTGGCGTTGAACTCGACTTTTCCGTTCGAAAGCGCGAACAGCGTGTGGTCCTTGCCCATGCCAACATTGTCGCCGGGATGCCATTTGGTCCCGCGCTGACGAATAATGATGTTGCCCGCGATGACGTTCTCGCCACCGAATTTCTTCACGCCAAGGCGGCGGCCTGCTGTATCGCGACCGTTGCGCGATGAACCGCCTGCTTTCTTGTGTGCCATGACCTTGTCTCCTTGATGTCAACCGCTACGGGTGACCGTCCTTATTCTTCGTCGCTCTTCTTCGCCTTCGATGCCGCGGGCTTCTTGGCCGGCGCCTTCTTGGCGGCCGGCTTGGCCTTCGGCTTCTCTTCGGCGTCAGCCTTGGCTTCGGCCTTCGGCGCCGCCTTCTTTGCAGCGGCCTTCGGCTTTGCACCGCCGGTGAGGATCTCGGTGATCTTCACCATGGTCAGATGCTGCCGGTGCCCCTTCTTGCGGCGCGAATTCTTGCGGCGGCGCTTCTTGAAGGCGATCAGCTTCGGGCCACGGGTCTGATCGACCACTTCGCCCGCAACCGTTGCACCCTCGACCGTCGGCGCCCCGATGGTTGCGTCGGCGCCTTCACCGACCATCAGCACGCTTTCGAAAGCGACCACGTCGCCCGGCTCTCCGGCAAGTTTCTCGACCGTTATCACGTCGTCTGCCGCGACACGGTACTGCTTGCCGCCCGTCTTGATGACAGCGAACATCTTACATTCCTTTTCGATCCGCACCCTACGGTGCCGCCCGGGACCAAATAAATCCAGGCGGTCTTTGCGCTGGAGCGGTGAAATCCGCTCCTGAAACCTCGGGTAGCGCCTTGTTAGCTGGGACGGCTCACGCACAGGTGATCCATCAAACCAAGCGCCGGGTTATACGGATCGCGGGCCATAAGTCAATGTAGGCATGCGCATGATACTTATTCATTGGTATGCGCAAATCGCCAGGACAGTCTTGATAGACGGATTTTGCCGGTGTAAGCCTCGCGCTTCGTCGACCCGGGGACGCTGATCAAGTCCCTTCCGCGGAGAGGTGCCGGAGTGGTCGAACGGGGCGGTCTCGAAAACCGTTGTGTGTGCAAACGTACCGTGGGTTCGAATCCCACTCCCTCCGCCATTTTTAAAGGTGAGCACCTCGAAGAACGAGGGTTTTGAGAAGATTTTATTGCAAGA